>JAPLDP010000020.1 GCA_026391695.1 Bacteroidota bacterium | reverse complement strand
TTATAAAATATTGCTTTCACATGGGTGATCTTATTGATTTACAGACGGCTTCGTTCAACTCGGATTTATCTGCAAATACTATCTTTCTGTTTTTAATATTTATTTTTTTCGTAATTTGCAGATTAAATCCTATTTAGTTAGCAAACATTCCCACATTAGTAAAATCGTTTAATTACTTAATATTAGTAAGAATTACCTGTTTTTATTGAAAAAAAGAAATATTTTTATAAAAAAGTTAAACATAAAACAATGAAAGAATTTGATACAAACTGGTCAAAAGAAGAATTAAAAGTTTACATACTGATTTATTGCGCTAATGCAAATTTTTTAGAATCAAAAGTAGAAACAGACTTTATTAAATCAAAAACTAAGGGAAATAGTTTTGAAAGAATCCATGATGAATTCGATAAGGATAACGATTATCAAAGCATTCAAAAAATACGATTAACTCTTGAAAAATATGGTTACTCAAAAGATGAAGTAGGTCGTTTATTTAAAGAAGTGAAAGAACTGTTTTTATCTGATGGCAAATACGACATATTAGAACAAAACCTATTTATGGGATTGAATCATATTTTCGGGTAATAATCGTTTGCTAACACCAAATAAACTGCATTAAAACGCAGTTTATTCAAGGCGTTAGCATTAAAACCGTGAAACCGCGAACTCAAAATTAAAAATTGTCGAAAGATGAAAATACTTTTTTTGTCGACGATAATTCTCCAAATTTCAATGCGATTAATTGCTCAGGATTTTGCTCCAATTGGAGCAGAATGGTACTATACTGAAGGATTTTCTTTTTCGGGAGACAAGAATTTCCTGAAAATTACTTCAGTTATGGATACTATGTATCAGGGAAAAGCCTGTCACCAATTGGTTAAAACAAGAAACCTTGATTGTAGCACCAGACCGGATATCGAATATGTTTTTTCTGAGGATAGCGCTGTATATTTTTGGGACAACGATTTTAATGAATTTCAGAAACTTTATGATTTTAAAGCAATAGAGGGTAACTCTTGGATAATCAGAATAAAAGACTGGGACGATGAAATTGATACAATTCTTATCACAGTCGATTCTACTGATTTAATAACCATAAACGAAAAACAACTAAAAGTTCTCTATGTAACCTATTCTGCAATTTATGACATACCTGGAATCAATTTTTATTATAATTCGAAAATTGTAGAAAAAATTGGCGACTTCAGCTACCTGTTTAATCTGTATCCTGAATCATTTCTTTATTGTGATATGAACTATTCCGAAGGATTACGCTGTTATGAAGATTCGGACCTGGGATTTTATTCTACAGGTATTGCAGATTCCTGTACGTATACTTATACATGGACAAGTGTCGATGAAAATAGCATGGAAAAAATTTTTGAAATATTTCCGAATCCTACAACCGGACAATTTCAAATAAATGTAAATAGTGAAAAAAACATAACCATTGAAATTTGTGATTTAATCGGGGGAATTATATTTTCCAAAGATTTTACCTCAAATACTCAAATAGACTTAACAGGACTTCCAAATGGATTATATATTGCGACTCTAAAATATCAGGATAAAATATTAGGAATGAGGAAAATAATTAAAAATTAACACCAGCTGACACATGGTATAGCTAATAAGGATAGTAGGGATTTTCGAAGGTTATCACCCGCATCACTTTTAGTGCACTTTGATAAGTTAACAAGCCCGCTCTCCCTTAATGGTCATACCATCAAACACTAAAAGGATATTTAAAATTTATCAAATGAAAACATCTCTTACCGCTTTAATTTTTGTTTGCCTTTATCTGCATGCTTCTCCACAAATCAAAAGTTGTTATTGTCATGCTGGAGGTGACGCTCAAGGAGTTACAATATCCTGGGATGCTTATTCTTTAAATGATAATAATGTGATACTTGGATGTAATATTTATAAACATATTTCATGGAATGATACATTAGTGCGGTTAAATGAAAATCTAATCACTTCTTTAGATTCAAATTACTTATATGTGGATACGGGCGATTTTATTGATACTATTCCTCCGGGTTATGTAATAGAAGCCGTTACGGAAGGTGATACACTTCAAGTTGCATATTGTTCGGCATTTCTTTATATAGATTTTGAGGTAATCAGTACGGAAAATATTATACTTCGGGCATTGCCCTGGGATACAGTAAATTGTCTGAAATTGGTAAGCATATATAGAGATGGAGTGCAAATAGCAATGATAAGTTATGACAGTATTTTTGAAAGTAATCTGGACTTTAT
The DNA here is from genome assembly GCA_026391695.1 of Bacteroidota bacterium. Taxonomy (NCBI): domain Bacteria; kingdom Pseudomonadati; phylum Bacteroidota; species Bacteroidota bacterium. The sequence goes on along the minus strand of JAPLDP010000020.1, from coordinate 59,095 downwards.
GATCCCTTATTATGATTACGCGATTTTTGAGTTTTTGAGTACTTGGGGTATTTCCCAAGATTTAGTAGTGACATACGAGTATTTATGGAACATTTCTCATTCAGTTCATATTCCGCAATTTCAACAATATATAGTCCACGACCAAAATTATCCTAATCCCTTCACTGAATATACTACAATAAGTTTCTACATCTCAAAGAAATCATATGCCAGGCTCGAAATATTCGATTTAAAAGGAGACTTGATAAAAATCATTGATTATGGATATCTTTATCCCGGACAGCATAGTTATAAGTTGAACAAAAACGAATTGACTCCGGGTCATTATTTGTATAAAATAAGTACCGACTCTGAGATGGTTTGTAAGAAAATGATAATATATTGAATTTTGTACGCCTTGTAGCAAACAAGCAAATGCCGGCACGGATTTATTTTGATTATTAAGCATTAAGTATGAAGCATTAAATATTAAATACTTAGTACTTCATGCTTAATATTTAATAATAATTATTTGCCCATTTGAACAGGCAATAATCCGGGCCGGCATCTGCACAAAACCGTTGAACTAATTTTAAAAACAGATGAGAATAACAATAATATTTCTATTTATATGCATAATTCCCATTGAAATCTGTGGACAAAATGATTATTATGCAACAGATAGTTTAATGTCTGTAGGTGTTAATTTGGTTGATGGCAGAGATTTATTAAACTCAAGATTTTGTATGATGAAAATGGGTGACCAGATAGTTCGATATACTCCCTATGAAGTAAAAGAGTATGGATTTAAAGATGGACGCGTATACTTATCAAAAGATATTCAAACATCCGATTCTGTCCAAAGAGTATTTTTAGAGCGTTTGGAAAAGGGTAATACAACTCTATATTATTATAAAGGAAAGAGGAATAAAACATATTTTCTGGAAAAAGATAGTATTCTATTTGTTGAATTGCCTAAACGTAAAGAAAAAAGAGATATTACCTTTAGAAGTAATTTGCAGCACATAACTTCTGATTGTCCAAATGTTAGAGATGCTGCAAAGCTTGTCAATTATAATAAAAAGTCATTAACAAATTTAATTACAAGGTATAATAACTGTGAATTAAAACCATTCCCCTTTTTTAAGTATGGGCTAATAATAGGCTATGGAACAACAAAACTGATTCCTTCCTCAGCCATTGAAAATGAATATATAAATCAGTTGGATTTTAAATACGATGGTGGATTTACAATTGGTTTATTTGTTGACAATCCAATCTTGGTTAGCGATTTCTCTTTACATGCAGAACTTTATTATTCTCGACATGGATTTTCATATAACAAGTTAATTGAAAACAAAGACATTGATTTTGTTGCAAATATATCAGCTTTGAAATTACCGATACTGATTAAGTATGCGTATCCATCAAACAAAAATCGGCCATTTATAAATGCTGGTGGAATCTTAGCATATAACTTCAAAAATGATAATTCGCTTTACGAGGCATCAATGACCCAAAACATTATAGAAATAGATGACCTAAAGAAAACATCACTTATATATAGAAATCAAGTTGGTTATTCTATTGGAGGCGGTCTCGAATGCAAACTCAATCATAAGAATTTTTTATTTTTTGAGCTGCGATACAGTAAACTTTATGGATTATCAGATTCAGGTTCGCTGAATAATTCTGAAATTCATTTTATTACTGGAATAAACTTTTAATTATGAAATACTCTCTTGTTTTTGTGATATTATCACTTCTGTTCAGTTTTATGGGTTGTAAGAAGGATGCAGAAATTCAACCGAAACAATATCCATATGTTATAACAAAAAGTGTTACGGATATTGATTCTTCAGGAGCAACATTTGAAGCAGAAATACTTGATTACGGGCAAGAAGAAATTACAGATTTTGGTTTTATATGGAGTGATACGAAAACCAATTATCAATATAGTCTTTTCAATAAAGGAAGTTTAGACAATTTTAAAGTAAGAATTTCGGCTGATTTAGAACAGGGTATTACATATAGTTGTCGAGCTTATATAAAGACAATTAGGAATTTGGTTTTAGGGAACAAAGTAATTTTCCTCAGTCTTGGCTCAGAATCAATAATGATAGGGGATTTTAACCCAAAGGAAGGTTTCGATGGGACTTTGATTAAACTTACCGGTAAATATTTTAGCCAGATTTCAGCTAATAATAAAGTATTTGTTAATCATATCCCGGCAGAGGTGATTTTTTCAACTGGCGACTCAATTGCATTTATAACGCCACCTATGGGTTATGTTGGTGAAGCTGATATATCAATTCAAGTAGGTTCCAAGGATGTGACATCAAATATTAAATTTAAAATATTAGGTCCCCAAATTGACTCTATTTCTTTATTATCAGGAAATTCTGGAGAATCTGTTACTATTGAAGGGAAAAACTTAATTCAAAATGGAGCGAACATTGCAGTTTATTTTGATTCTAATAGTGCTGAAATAGTAAGTTATTCTGAAACTCAACTTGAGATTATAGTTCCTCCACCGACTAATAGTTTGTTGTCTGATATATCAGTGACAATTAAACTTGTAAACGGCCTGAAAACAACAAGTTATAAAGACAGGTTTTTAATAGAAAAGTCATGGGAAAGCAAACAAGCCACCCCTTTTGACTGGTCTTGGGCATATAAAGCATTTACCTTTAACGAAAAAGGCTATATCTTAGAATTAAATACAAAGGAACTTTATGAGTATAGTCCTATCTCTAACCAATGGAATTCAGTTCCTTCCTCACTATTTCCAGGTGATAGAAATGAGGGTAGTTTGTACATTATTACAGCGGAACAGCTTTTTAAAGTAAGCGGATACGATTATACGGGTCAATCTTTAAGTGAGTTATGGGTATTCGACTTTAATGATAAATCGTGGAATAAAAAAAATGATATTCCGTTTAAGTTTTATAATGCTATATTTTTTAATCTGAATAACCAATTATATATTGTTACAGATGAAGGCCAGGTTTGGAAATGTAATTTGGAAAATGGACAGTATATAAGATTGAATGATTTCCCAGATAATTTTAAATATGCTTTTGCTTCTTCTTTTGTCAGTAATGGTAAAGCTTTTGTCGTAACTTATGGCCTCACATGGCAATATAATGAACAAAATGATAGTTGGATTGAAAAATCGACCAATCCGTTTTCGAAACAAAATTATTGTGTACATGCAATAGGTTTTGCTCTTAACAATACGGGGTATGTATTGCACTCTGGGGAAAAATTATATAAATATGATATTATTAATAATAAATGGATTTTAACTTCGATGTACCCAGGTCCCAGTGGATATGATTCATATAAAACAATATTTATCATCGGAGACAAAGCATATATTGCAGCTACATCAAGTAGCTATATTGGTTGTGCTCCACTTATGTATTCATATCAAGAATAAAACTATGCCCTCATGTTGTAGCAATAATAAGGATTTTAGATGGTCAGGTAAGTTTTCCTTCGTAATAAAATTTACCTGTGGATAGAAACTTCAAATTCCCTTACTGTTGCTACAACAAAGCGTTGGGTACCAATTGTAACACAACTTAAAAAACATTAAAGATCATCTAAGATTAAACAAGAATTAAAGAACAATGAGAGCAATAGAACTTTTTAGATTTCCATTATTCTTACTCGGAATATTATTGGTATTCACCATTCCATTTCAAAGTTGTGACCCAGATGATGATGGAAATGATACATGTCCTCTTCTAAAGAAACCGAATATTTATATATATCCTGACGAGAAAATCCAGTTAAGTGTCAGTTTGATTTTTCCTCTTGGCGGGAACATTATTAATTCACTTCCCGATTATGGTTCCGGTTGGAATATTACAGTTGATACAAATGGACTAATTGATAATACATATAATTACCTCTTTTATGAAAGCATACAACCTGATGTTTGGCAGCAAAATGAGGGATGGCTTGTAAAAAAAGCTGATCTGGAATTCTTTTTCACTGAGAACATGACTAAATACGGTTTTAGCGGCCGCGAAATTCCGGATTATCTTGATTACTGGATACCACGGTTGGCTATTTTTGAATGGTATGTGATTTATCCTCAAAATGTGTTGATTATTAACGAAGTAATCAGGCTTAATTTTTCCAAAAAACCGGATAATGTTTTACGGTTATTTTATTTAATAAAAGGATATTATGATATGCCAAACATAAAATTGGCTGATCCTGAAATTGGTAATGGATTTGAGAGAAAAGGCTTTACCGTGACTGAATGGGGTGTGATATTAAAATAACAACTGTTGCCATACCTGAAACCATTGTCTGCAATGAAAAACATTGACCCGATAAAATCATGACACTATGGTGATTTTTATAATAATTTGGTCAGTATGGCTTATTTCAGAGATATTACTGAATAGATTGTTGCGCTCAGGTAATACTGATAAAAAAGATCAGGATAAAGGTTCAATGAGAATTATATGGATTACGATAGGTGTCGCTAATTCCCTGGGAATTGTTTTTTCTGTCTTTTTCCATATTCCTATCAGTAATTTAGTAATCATACCATTCTTTGGACTTTTTCTAATAATCGTTGGGATGGTATTCAGATTTATTGCAATCTGGTCATTGGGAAGACTTTTTACTGTGGATGTTACAATCAGAGCCAATCATAAGATAAAGAAAGACGGCGTATACAGGATCATTCGTCATCCGTCATATTCGGGTTCTTTATTGTCATTCATTGGTTTTGGTATATCCCTGAATAACTGGATAAGTTTAATAATCATTGGAATTCTAGTTACGTTTGCTATGCTCAATCGTATTAAAATTGAAGAAAGGCTATTGATAGCCCAATTCGGAGAGGATTATTTAGATTATATGAAAAGGATATATCGTTTAATACCTTGGATTTATTAATATAATTCATCGAGTGAGATAGTTCAAACTGAATGCTACTGGTAAACTGTTAGCTGCAACCGGCAGAAAATTGTGAAATATCAGAAAATACCATGGACAAACAACAGAATTCAAAAATCAGGGTAATTCTTACCGGATCAACAGGAATGGTAGGAGAGGGAGTATTAAATGTATGTTTACAGCATAGCGAAGTTGAGCGGATATTAGTAATTAACAGAAGAACATGCGGAATAACACATCTAAAACTAAAGGAAATTGTTCATGCCGATTTTTATGACCTGTCTCCAATTGAAAACCAACTGATAAATTACAACGCATGTCTTTTTTGTTTGGGAGTATCGTCACAAGGAATGAAAGAACCGGAATTTTACCGGTTGACATACACTTTAACTATGCATGTCGCTCAAACGCTCTCCAAGCTTAATCCTGATTTGATTTTTTGTTATATTTCAGGTGCAGGGACAGATACTACAGAAAAAGGAAGAATGATGTGGGCCAGAGTAAAAGGCAAAACAGAAAATGATCTGATGAAACTTCCTTTAAGGCAAGTATATAATTTCCGCCCGGCATTTTTGCAACCGACAAAAGGTTTAAAAAATACGTTAAGCTATTACCAATACTTCGGATGGTTGGTGCCAGTGATGAAGACACTTGCGCCAAAGTATATCTGCACGTTAAATGAATTAGGAATAGCCATGATTAATGCTGCAACCAAAGGTTATGAAAAGCAAATTCTTGAAGTAAAGGATATTCTTACTTTATCAAAAAAATAATAGATTGTATACCATAGTTTTAACAAAAGAGATCGAATGAAAAATGTATTAACCATAATTCTTACAACTTTGTCAATTTTGGCCATGAGCCAGAATTATAAACTATTCAATGCAAATTCGAAAAAACTTTACGGTGACCTTCCTTCTGAAGATTCAACTTTCAGTCTGGCATTTGATTCAGTTAAAAGTGTCGGAACCGATTCTGTCTATTTCATTTATACCGGTCTTGGCGATGAAATTGAAACGGACAGTTGCGAGTTTTGGGGAGCAGAATGGTGCATCCAACAAAGCAAACCTTCATGGTTAGGCTCACACGTTATCTGCGATAATATTGGAGGTTACAGATTCCTGACTGCACAAAGCGATACCCTGCACTTCAATTTTTCTCTTCTTCCCGGTGACTCATCACTTTTTTACCAGGACGAATCGCAAGGGTTTTTCATGGTGTTTGAAGGGATTGATACGACGACGGTCATGAATATTGCTGACTCAGCAAAGTTTTACCGGATATCCCATACCGATGCCTCCGGCAATATCATCAATTCGGCATTGAACGGTAAAAGGATCATTGTGGGAAAGGCAATGGGCTTGATTGAATTTTTCAGGATTGATGAGTTCCCGGAGGTTCTACTGCCTCTCAATCTCATCGGTAATGTATCGCCTGATGCCGGATTATTAGGACTCACCAATGAAATGATTTACGATCATCAGCCGGGTGATGAAATTCAATACCGTGATATATATGATATGGAAGAAGGACCTCCGTGGTGTAATTATCACCGATATATCAAGCATCTTTTCCTTGATCGTATCGATACACAGGATTCGATCATCTATAAGGTTGCCAGATTTACTTTTGAGGTGGGTGACAGCGCTCAATTGTGTGATACCATCACCCTGAAATACAAAAAGGATGAAGTCCTCGCATCAATTCCCTTTGATTATATCGATCAAAGCAATAAACTGGTGATTAAGAAATTGTATAAAGCTGATTGTTGCGGGCTGAATTTTTGGACTTATACGATTACCCCTGAATATCTGATTTATTGTGACGATGATAATTGCTGGGGTTCCTACGATATTCCGGGACCACCACCAGAAGAAAAGACCATATATGTTTGTGGATTAGGCTTATACAGTGACGAGAGTTCCATTATCTATCCACCTCCTACCGGATATTGGTACTGGTACGGCATCATCTATTTCAAAAAGAATGAAATTATATGCGGTGAGGAGATCATTGTCGGGATTGGTGACCCTGACAGGTCTGTGGACCTTTTCAATGTCTATCCCAATCCGGCACACGATTTTATCATTATCCAGTCACAGGCGACCGGCAACAGCATCATAACGATCAGTGAAATGAATGGTCAGGAGATAATGAAGTCTATCATCAACGATCCGGTGAGCCGAATTGATATTGGCAGGCTAAAATCGGGAATGTATCTGGTTAAGCTTATTAGCGGAAATAATGTGGAGGTAATGAAGATAATTAAGGAGTGAAAAGCCCTCTCAGTGTAGAGTAGGATATTAACCGCAGAGTTCGCAAAGAAGGCGCAGAGAACGCAAAGTAGTTTTTAAGGCAAAAAGGTCAAAGTACGCATAAAAGCATCTGCGTACTTGGCGTATACCTTTGCGTCCTTTGCGGTTAAACCGACTTTTTCCTGTGTTAGCAATTGATTCGCCGCACTAAGCATTAAATATTCAATGTAATATTTACATATCTAGACAAAAATTTATCTTGCTTTTATTGAGAATTATTCGGATATTTGTTATTAAATGCATAAAAAACGACGAAACAGAAAGCAGGATTAAGGTATTTTACACCGGATTCCATAAAACTGGTACAATATATCTTACCGTAATTGCAAAGCCACGAAAATCATTAAAACCGGAGAACCTGACCAGAACGAATTGATGCAATGGAATCAGGAACTCCGGCCTGATACATAATGCTCTGGTTTTCCCAGGACTGCACGCATCAAAAGTGCCCTCGTCAGCTCATTGGCGCGCTTGAACCAGCGCTCAACATCACTAGGCACAAGCAAACCATAAAGGATCTGAAGCAAAATATCGATGAACCCGAACATTTCAACGGGATTGATAGGGTTGCCCGTCAGCACTTGAAAAATGGAGGGTATAATATGACTAAAACAAAAAAAACCGGTACCAAACAGGCAGACGATTTGCGCCGGCGGGCGGAAGAGATAGCCCGGGAAAAAGCGGCCCAGTCGTCGGAAGATATGCAGACCCTGTCGCCCGAAGAAACCCGGCAGATGCTCCACGAGCTGCGGGTGCATCAGATTGAGCTGGAGATGCAGAACGAGGAGTTACGACGTGCGCAGGAGGGGCTGAAAGCCCCCGAGGCGAGATACCGCACGATGGGGGAAAACGCTAACGAAGCCATCGTCGTTGTCCAGGACGGCATGTTCAAGTTCGTCAATCGCATGACAAGTGAGATAACCGGCTATTCGGTGCAGGAACTCACTTCAAGACCTTTTTCCGAATTCATTCACCCTGAAGACCGGGATATGATGGGACAGCGCCTTCTGGGGCGGTTCAAGGACGATGTTTCTCAATATAGATATTCGTTCAGGTTGACGGCCAAAAATGGAAGTATCCGGTGGGTGGAGATCAATGCCATCTTGATAGAGTGGCAAGGCAGGCCGGCCACCCTGGACTTTCTCAGCGACATCACCGACCGTAAGCTGGCGGAGGAAGCGCTGAAGAAAAGTTCTCAGCTTTTAAGGGATACCGGAGAAATGGCCAAAGTCGGAGGTTGGGAGCTTGACCTCTCGACCAAGGAGGTCTTATGGACGGAAGAGGTCGGTCGGATCCACGGAGTCGAGCCGGGATATAAGCCAAAGCTGGAAGAAGCTTTGAATTTCTATGCGCCCGAATCCAGGCCGGCTGTAGAGGAAGTATTGAAGAAAGCTGCGGAAACGGGCGAACCTTACGATCTTGAATCCCTTTTCATTCCTTCAGGCAGCAAAGATAAGATTTGGGTGCGGTCGCTTGGAAAGGCCGTTTACAGCGGCGGTAAAATAGTAAAACTTGCTGGGACATTTCAGAATATTGATAAATATAAACGGGCGGAGGAGGCGCTGCGGGAGAGCGAAGAAAAACTCAGAGTTCTGTTCGATCAATTGCCGATCGGCGTCTCTCTTTTGGATCAGAACCGCAAAATGATTTACGCGAACCCGGCGCTCGAAAAGATATTGGCCATTTCGAGGGACGATTTACTCAAGGACAAGTATCAAAGCCGGCGATATATTCGCCCCGATGGGACGTCGATGCCTCCGGAGGAATATGCGAGCATAAGGGCTTTTCAGGAACAGCAACCCGTTCACGATGTCGAAATCGGGGTGATAACCGAAAGCGGCCAGACGATTTGGACCAGCGTCAGCGCGGCGCCCTTTCCAGTGGCGAGCAAGGGCGTGGTTCTTGCGACGATAGACATCACCGAACGGAAGCGAGTGGAGGAGGCGTTACAGCAGAGCGAGGTGCGGTTCCGGGAGCTCTTCAATCGAATGAGCAGCGGAGTTGCTGTGTATGAAGCCATCGATAACGGCGGGGATTTCATATTCAGGGATTTCAATCCCGCGGCGGAGAAGATAGAGAAAGTCAGCAGGAAAGACATCCTCGGTGAGCGTGTTTCCGAGGCATTTCCCGGGGTGAAAGCGTTTGGAGTCTTTGAAGTATTCCAGAGAGTGTGGCAAACCGGGAAACCGGAGTATTACCCCGAGAACATTTACAAAGATGAGAAGGATCCCGGGAGCTGGCGAGAAAGTTGGGTTTTCAAATTGCCCACTGGTGAGATAGTCGCTATCTACAATGACATCACCGAGCGCAGGCAGGCTGAAATTCTTGAGCGTGCCATTTATGAAATCGCTCGCGCACCAGAAACGGCAAAAAGTTTAGATGATCTATACCAGTCGGTACATCTGATCATCAAGGGCCTCATGCCTGCGGAGAATTTTTATGTCGCTCTGTATGATGAAAAAGAAAATTTGTTATACTTTCCTTATTTTGTTGACGAAATCGACAAACCGCCTCTGCCAAGAAAATCGGGCAAAGGTTTAACGGAGTATGTGCTTCACACAGGCCGCGCATTGCTTTGGGATGCGGCCCTTGGCAAAAAACTGAACCGCCGCGGAGAAGCAAAAATAGTCGGTGTTCCATCATCGTGCTGGCTTGGCGTTCCTCTTAAAGCCGGAGATAAGACCATTGGTGTAATCGCTCTTCAGCACTATTCCGATCCGAAAGCATACGGTGAGCGGGAAAAGCAGGTATTGGAATACGTTTCTGTCCAAGTAGCAAACGCCATCAAGCGCAAGCAGGCGGAAGAAGCAATGCAACAGTCCATGCATACTATACAAATCGGTTACAGGCTATACGAACAAACAGTCGCAATGATATCCGATATCGTCTGGCGCTATGAGGTAGATGCCCAGGGGCAGTTCGTTCGTTCCTATATATCACCGGTTGCCGATCGCCTGCTTGGTTTGCCTGCAGGTACTATCGGTACTGACTTTGAGAAATATTTTGCCTATGTCCATCCTGATGACATTGCTGCTGTGAAGGAGAAGCTCTTTGCAGAACTTCGTGAACGGCAAAAGATGATAGATACTGAATATCGCCTGGTTAAGCCCGATGGCACAATCATCTGGGCGCTTTCCAGGGGTTCTGCCCATGCCGAAGATAACGGAAATATTGTCGGATTTGGCACCACTGGTGATATTACCGTGCGCAAGAAGATAGAGGAGGAGCTACAGGAAAGCGAAGAGAAATACAGGACACTGATTACGAAAATGCAGGTAGCTTTAGAAATGCATGAAGGTATCTTTAATGACTCAGGAGAAATGGTCGATTATCGTTTTCTGGAGTTAAATGAAAGTTTTGAGATGCTTACAGGTTTAAAAAGGGAACAAGTCATTGGCAAAACTTTTCTTGAAATTTTACCCGGAGCCGAAAAATCCTGGATTAAAAAATATGCACAGGTAGTTAAGACCGGTAAACCGCTTCATGACGAAAATTACTCAAAAACATTTGACAAGTATTATGAGGTGATTGCTTATCGAACCAAGCCAAATCAATTTGCGACAATCTTTTTTGACATCACTCAACGGATACGGTCGGAGAAGGCGCTGCGCGAGAGCGAAAGAAACATCATGGCAATTATGAACGCTTCCACGGAAGCTATTTTGCTGATTGATAAGAAAGGAAATATCCTCACGGCTAACGATGAATTCTGCAGACGCTTCACAATCATACCCGGCATACAAACAGGCATCAACATTTATAATTATCTCCCAAAGGAGGTAAAACAATACTGGCGACAGTGGATCGAACGGTCAGTGAAAAGTGGCCAGCCAGTCCGGTTTGAAGATAACCATTCGGGACGTTTTTTCCTGAATTCGGTATATCCGGTACTCGGGCAGGATGGGAATGTTATATACCTTGCTGTTTTTGAAATGGATATTTCAAAACGAAAAGATGCCGAAGAGGCATTAAAGAAATCAGAAGTGAAATACAGAACACTGCTAAATGCATCACCCGATGGCATTATAATAACTGATCTGAAGGGAAGAATTACCGATGTTTCTGAAATTGGTTTGGAATTATATGGTACCGATAGCAGAAACGATGTGATAGGAAAACATTTTTTAAGATTTGTTCCAACTGGTCTTCTGATAAAAATACGAGAAATAATTGAGAAAACACAGAATGAAGGACTGGCACAAAACATAGAACTTACACTTAAAAAGAAAAACCAATCGTTTTTTATAAGCGAAATCAGCACAACTTTAATTCAGGAGCCGGATGGCACTCCAATGTCATTCATGATCATCGTCCGCGACATTTCACAACGCAAGAAGCTCGAAAAACAACAGATCCACGCCGATCGAATGACAAGCCTTGGAGAAATGGCATCCGGTATTGCCCATGAGATCAACCAACCACTCAACACCATTTCAATAATTATTGATAATATATTACTGGAGGCCTCAAAGAATAATTCGCTCAGCAATAATTACCTCCAGATAAAATCGGAAAAAATATTTGAAAATATTTTCAGGATCGGAAATATTATCGATCATATCAGGGTCTTTTCCCGAAGTCAGGATGATTATATTATCTCATCCTTCAATATCAACGATAGCATCAATAATGCCATATCAATGATTGCGCAACAACTCCGTCATAAGGCAATTGATCTTGTCCTTCATCTTGATAAAAAAATACCTTCAGTACTCGGAAATACGTATAAGTTTGAGCAGGTGATACTGAATTTGATCATTAACGCTAAAGATGCCCTTGAAGAAAAAAAGAAAAATCTTCATGAAGATTTTCCGATGTTTATCGAGATAGGGACATTTAATGACGACCAAAACATTTTAGTTAAGGTGGAAGATAATGGAATCGGGATAAAAGATGAAGATATCGATAATGTTATGCTTCCGTTTTACTCAACAAAAGATTCTGGTATGGGCACAGGCCTGGGACTTTCGATTACGTTCGGAATAATTAAGGATATGAAAGGGAATATAGAAATACAAAGCGAAGTATTAAAGGGAACAAAAATTTTAATTACTTTACCAATTCTTGACAAAAAGTAAAAACTGCCTCAATTTTTTCAACTAATAACAATTTCAGCAAGAAGATGAATGATAATTCCGCCAAAAATAAGTTAACAGAAACCAGGTTTTCAAGTATCGAGAGAATGTTAAAAGTCCTGGTTATTGATGATGAAAAACAGTTCACCGAAGAGCTGCATGAATTTCTTCAAAATATGGGATTTGCTGCTTTTGAGGCTAATACCGGGGAGGAAGGATTAAAAATTTTAAACGCTCATGAAATTGACCTCCTGATTCTTGATGTGCGTTTACCCGGCATGAATGGCCTGGATATTTTACAAGAGGTGAAAATCCAACACCCTGGCATAGAGGTTATTATTGTTTCGGCGCATGGCGATATGGAAACGGTGATCAAAGCCATGCGACTTGGTGCATTCGATTATCTGCGCAAACCTTTCAGGCACATGGACATTCAGATCGCCATTGAGCGTACCCAAAAATACCTTCACATGCACCGAAGGTTGAAGCAGATGGAAGAAAAGAACTCTCTGATCTCAAAAAGCCTCGAAGAAAAAATTGACCGGCAGTTTATCGGGATCAGCCCCCAGATCAGAGAGGTATTCGAGTCGGCCATTACTGCCTCAAAATACGCCGATGCCAATGTACTGATTACGGGCGAAAGTGGAACCGGAAAAGAAAACATTGCCAGAATTATTCACTATTCAAGCCAGAGGAAAGACAATATTTTTTGTGCCATAAACAGCAGCGCCATTACAGAGACGCTTTTGGAAAGCGAGTTTTTTGGCCATAAAAAAGGATCGTTTACCGGCGCCATCAACGATAAAATGGGTTTCTTTGAAGTTTGCAACGGAGGCACCTTATTTCTGGACGAAATCGCAGATATGCCTTTGCCTCTACAGGCAAAAATTTTACGCGCCAGCGAAGAAAAAGTGATTACCAGGATTGGCGATACCAGACAGATTCACACCGACTTCAGGATCATTTCGGCGACGAATCATGATATCGATAAGCTGGTAGAGGGAAAAAAATTCAGGCTTGACCTTCTTCACAGGATCAATACCCTTCATATACACATTCCCCCGCTCAGGGAAAGGCCGGAAGACATCGAGCCCCTGCTAATCCATTTTGCCGAAGACTTTGCCATAAAATTAAATAAACCGAATCCCCATATTTCGAGAGAGGTTTTCGATTCGTTGAAAAAATATGATTTTCCGGGAAATGTAAGGGAGCTGAAAAACATGACCGAAAGAGCCATTATTCTTTGCAAAGGCAACTCACTCAGTATAAATGATTTCCCTGTAAAGCCCCCAATGACGTCGTCAACGGATCAAATGGCAGGTTCGATTAATTTGAAAACCCATGAAATCGAACTAATACGAAAGGCACTGAAAAGCTGCAGATTCAATCAAAAAGCAGCGGCTGATGTTCTTGGAATATCCCGCGATGCCCTCATCCGGAAAATGAAAAAGTACGATATCACCGTTAACAGAGGCGAAGAGTGACCTATTTCCGCACACGTGTGCGTTTATTTCTAAAAAATCGGTCTGGATGCGATATTGCCACTTTCGATACTAAAACTTTTTTTAAAAAAATCGTTTTGTAAAATATTCTGATTCATCCCTTTATCCTGCTCACTCTCAATTTAAAAATTTTTTACTGTTTTCGGAACACGACTTGCAAAGGCCGTACTGCCAAAGAGGTAAACCGTCCCTCAAATGTAAAGTACGGGTTTTTATAAACTAATATAGGAGATTAAAAAAATGGCAGTAGAAAAAACCATCGGGTCATCCAGCCTCGTTGAGGTGATCGACCGTATCCTCGACAAAGGTGTCGTAGTTGATGCATGGGTAAGAGTTTCATTGGTTGGTATCGAACTGCTTGCTATTGAAGCAAGGATAGTTGTTGCCTCTGTTGAAACATACCTGAAGTATGCAGAAGCAATCGGATTAACTGCTAAAGCCGCATAAGGCATTTTGCAGTGAAGCAGTTATTCTTGCTAAAACATCCTTCCAGGTTTTAAACCCGAAAGCATGATTTACCAGGAATTTCGCTTTTTCTCACCAAATAAAAACAAAAAAATACATTAAATTATGAAGGCCGACCCGAAAGTGGATATGGATCGTTTTTTCGAAAATGTCATAATTTCCTACGAGGACCGAATTCAAAAAATTCAGACTGCCTTCCAATCATCAGAAGATATTACGGAATCATCCCACTTCCTTTTCGATAATGTCCATAATTCCTTAAACGAACTTAAAAAGGAAAGAGACATTTTAAATGCCAGGCTTTGCGAAACCCTGGCAAAAAATGGTTCCCTGCGTAAAAAAGATTACAATACGATGATGGCAGGCATTCTCAGCGCACTCGACGAAAAGGAAAAAGAAGCCGGAAATCAGTTCCTCTCATTTATTGAAGCCCAGAAAGAAATGGCTCAATCGTTAAAAAAAACCATACTGGATCTTAAAGATATTGCCGCGCAAAATGCCGGTGAAAAAATTACCCTTGTAAAAGAGCAACTTTCTCAAATCTCAAAACAACAGGAAATGAGAAAGGAAACGGTAATGAAGATATTTATGGATTTTCAAAAGATGCATAACAGAATGATGGAATGCCTTGAAAACTTGCTTGAAAAAGGAGGCCATATTCTGATAAAAGATATAAAAACCGTTAAAGATCAAATAATTAAAGAAATCAACTAACACAGTTAACCAAATATTCATTAAACATAGGAGATAAAAAAAATGGGATTAGCATCAGAAATGAAAAATTTGAGTGAAGAGATACTTGCTTCATTCAAACAACGGATCAAGGAAAATGAAGAGCTTGTAATTGAAGTGCAAAAAACCCTCGACGGATTCCAGAAGGACCATCAGGATATGGCAGCAGCCTTACGAGCATCCCTTGCCAAGGGCGAACAAAAACGGTTGAAGGAAGCTGATATTCTTATGAAAGAAATGATCAGAGATCATAAGAATATGGCAGCAGCCTTAAGATCAGGCCTTGACAAGGACGAAAAAATCAGGTTGAAGGAAGCTGATATTCTTATGAAAAAAATGATCAAAGAACATAAGGAAATGACAGCAGCCTTAAGATCAAGACTTGAAAATGACGAGAAAACCAGGCTTAAGGAATTTGTTGCCCTTATGAAAAGCATCAACGAGAAGATTTCAGAGATTTTCACCTACACCGATGATTTGCTTGCAAAGAGCGAAGTCGAAAGGGTTAAAGAATTTGTTGCCCTTATGAAAAGCATAAACGAGGAAATTTCGGAGATTTTTACATACACCCATGATTTGCTCGAAAAAAGCGAAGTTGAAAGGCTTAAGGAATTTGGTATCCTTATGAAAAGCATAAACGAAGAGGTTTTGAGGATTTTCTCATACACCCATGATATGATCGCAAAAGGTGAAGTAGAAAGGTTTGAGGAATTCAATGTAGTAATGAAAGGGATACGTAATGATGTAAAAAACCTCAAAAAAGCCGTTGCCGAATTGCTGGGCGATTTTGCACAAGACAGAGAAGGGGCATCAGCCGCGTGGAAAAAGATGTCGGACATCCTTGCCCAATTACGGAAAACAGCCGTTACGCCGCCTAAGGCAGAAGTTAAGAAGGCTGAAAAGAAAGAGGTAAAGAAGGAAATCGCGGCTGAAGTAGTAAAGGAAACCCCGGTGCAAGCTAAACCTATACCAGTAGTGCCCATGACACTGGATGAAAAGGTACTGGATTATATCAGCAAGCATCCCAAGGGTGTAAGAATTTCGGAAATGGAAGAACCTCTCGGTGAAACCCGGATGAAGATTGGGTATGTTGCTAAACAGCTATTGGATGATGGGAAAGTACTAAAGGTTGAAAACTTTTACTACCCAAAACCCAAGCTGGAAAAATAACAGATGAGTGATGTTCTTTTATAATAAAGAAAATCATGACAAAAGAAATCGGATGTGCGTATTGTAATGGAACAGGAAAGGATCCCTACGATTTACTCTCTGCGATATCTGGCTGTCAGGTTTGCTTAGGAACAGGACAGGTTGAAGTGGAGGAACCGGCAGTAGCCTGTGTTTTTTGTTCGGGCACAGGTAAAAATCCGTTGGGAGCCAGAGTCCCGTGCATAGTATGCCGGGGGAAAGGAAGTAATTACTGCGAGAGCGATACTATTTGTGACCGGTGCAAGGGAACAGGAAAGGCAAGCGATGGCTTACCCTGTACCCGTTGCAAGGGCACGGGATTCAATTCATAATTCATATTCGACATAGGTCATGAATAAAATAATCACATGTGCATATTGTAAAGGAACGGGGAAGGATTTCTATTATCCATCTGAGGGCTGTCGGGTTTGCTCAAAAACAGGACAGGTTGAAGTGGAGGAACCTGCAGTAGTTTGTGCTTATTGTTCGGGTACAGGTAAAAATCCGCTGGGAGTCAGAAGCCCGTGCCCGGTATGCAAGGGGAAAGGAAGTAATACCTGGGAGAGCAATACAGTTTGTACCCAGTGCAAGGGAACAGGAAAATCAATCGATGGCTATCCCTGTCCACTTTGCAAGGGCAAAACGAAAAGCAATAAGGGTTGGGGTAATTCTTCTTCCGGTTATGGTTATACTCTGGGGTATTAGATTTTTCTTTTTTAGTAGATAAGAAAAGAGTAAAGCTATGATGAACAATGCCGTAAACAATATTAGGAAAGGTTTGCTTAAACGATTGGAAGCAATGGGGAAGCATCACACCCGCAAGGAAGAATTCGTGAATAAAAGGGAAATGATAATACAGGATATTGAAGAGGCCAGAACCATCTGGAAAAATGCAATGGAACAATTGCCCAAAACTGAATTTCAGGAGTTTTATTCAAATAATAAAGAAAAAAATTATGCAGAATAAAATAAGCAACAATGAAACAAATACTGTACTTGAACCAAAACAAATGGCCAATTTTGTTGAGACAAAGTACATTAAAGGCATCACTAACCGTGGTCTTAATTATATAAAAGCAGGTTTCCCTGTGCATTTCAGGGGTCCGTCGGGAACCGGAAAAACAACCATTGCCATGCACCTGGCAAGTAAAATTGGCAGGCCGGTGGTCGTCATTCATGGCGATGCAGAGTATAAAACTTCCGATCTCGTTGGCAGCGAATCGGGTTATAGATTCAGAAAATTAGACGACAGGTTTATCCATTCTGTTCATAAACTTGAGGAGGACATGGAAAAGAAATGGGTGAACAATCGCTTAACGATCGCTGTTAAAAATGGTTTCACACTTATTTATGACGAATTTACCCGCTCGCGCGCCGAAGCAAATAACATCCTGTTACCCATCCTTCAGGAAAGAATGATGACCACTTCAGCAGGAAAAGAAGAGGATTATTATATGAAAGTGCATCCCGATTTTCACGCCATCTTTACTTCGAACCCTGAGGAATATGCCGGCGTTAACCGAACCCAGGATGCCCTGCGCGACAGGATGGTGACCATGGACCTCGACCATTTCGACTATGAAACCGAATTACAGATTACCAGGGCAAAATCTAACCTTTCACTGGAAGATGCTGAAAAAATTGTGAAGATTGTAAGGGGTTTGCGTGAATCGGGGAAAACAGAATTTGACCCGACTATTCGCGGTTCCATCATGATTGCTAAAACACTGGCAACTTTAAATTCAACACCTTCTAAAAATAACGAAATGTTTAGATTAATCTGCCAGGACATTCTCACTTCCGAAACCAGCCGGGTTGGCTCAAAAACCAATCAGGAAAAAGTAAGAATAATTGTTAATGAACTGATCGAACAAAATTGCTGATAGCTTAAAACAATGGTTTAATCACTCAATAAAAAAATATTATGCCAAACGTTCCTCCAATTAAAGGATTCCACAGTGTGAAAACATCGGGCGCCGTCTGCAAAAGCGCTCTTCCTGAAAAGCAGGATTGCGATTTCATCAAACAATACATGTTTGAAAAGGAAAGAACTAGACTGCGCAATGAACAGTCAAGGATACTTATGCGGCTTGAGATCATTCAAAGCCGGCTGAAGGATATTCAGGAGTTTTTTGAAGAAAAAACCGGACAAGTCCTGAATCCTAAACAGAAAAAATTCAAGAAAAAGAATAGCGATGAGGAGAAAACGGAATTTAAAACTTTGTCGATAGACTACTGAATATACAAAAAATAATACACTATGGCTATACCTACTCATTCAATTCAAGCGACCGGCCTCGCCGATATCCTCGAAAGAGTGCTCGACAAAGGGATCGTTATTGCAGGTGATATTAAGATACAAATAGCTGATATTGATTTACTGACCATAAAAATCAGGCTGCTGATCGCTTCGGTCGACAAAGCCATGGAGATGGGCATCAATTGGTGGCAGGAGGATACCTACCTCTCGACGAAAGCACGCGAGAAGGAACTGAACGAAAAACAAGATGTACTAAACAAGCGCCTTGAACAACTGGAAGCAAAAATTAATTCGGCTTAATCATGATTATGGAATAATCATAAAAACATGAACAGATTATTATTTATACTGATATTTTTATTTACATGGAATGGGACACCCCGAACTAGTGGAAACAATATTAATATGGATAATAAATCATCAGAATTTGAAACAGATCTTTTAAGACTGGAAAATCCTGAGATTATAAGCCCTGATTTGTCTAATACTTTAAATAATAAATCATTAACTTTACTTAATAATAATCCCGGAAATTTAAAATGTTTTAAAACCGGCGAATTTAGGGTATTCAATACGTTAGAAGCAGGATATGCTGCTTTGTTGCATGATCTGAATTTAAAGATAACAGGGAGGTCTGTTTGGACAGATTCAACTACTACTATTAATGATTTTATTAATATTTATGCCCCTGGTTCTGAAAATGATGTAAATACTTATATCCAGATATTTTGTTCTGAGACTGGTTTGCAGGCAACTGATTTATTAAATACTCAACATACTGAACTTATAGCCCGGGGTATTATTAAAGTGGAAAATGCTGATTTATATTATCAATTATATTCGTCAAAAAGTGACTTTTAAGTTATAAGCCCTATCCGTCATTTAAAAGGATTAAATGCTTGGCGAAATGGGATTATTAAGATTTTAAGTTAAATGATAAGAAATAAGGTTTAAAATAATTTAATGCTTTAATCTATAAGACATGGACGAAAAAGAAAACAAAAGTAATGGGAAAAATCAGAGTGCTGATTTTGACCTTTTCGGGCTTGGCGGCCTGTTCAAAGGCATCGAAAAATTAATTGACCTTGCCGGAAAACTCGAGGAAAGTGGTGGAATCAGTAAGGAAGGCGAGATCAATCTTGATCACCTCAAAAAAGGCATGAAAGGAGTTTATGGCTTCACCATCACAACGGCAGTTGGAGGTTCGCCAAAAGTTGAGACTTTCGGTAACATCAAAAAAACTCCGGAAGGGCCTAAAGTGGATGAAGAAAGAGAGCCTATTACCGATATTTTTGATGAAAAGAATGAGATCGTGATCATTGCCGAAATGCCGGGTATTGAAGAAACTGACCTTAAAATCGACCTGAAGGAAGACATCCTTGAAGTTTCAGCTAAAAGTAAAAACAGGAGTTATCGAAAGGAAATGCTGCTCCCGGTAAAAGTCAGCAAGCAAAATCTACGACACAAATTCACCAATGGAATCCTTGAGATCAGGATAAAAAAATAATGTGATGGCACTGGCAGGTTTAGAAAACAACGCCCTTAAACTCATCATTTTCGGCGGGAAAGGTGGTGTTGGAAAAACCAGTTGTGCCATCGCCACGGCCTTAGCGTTGTCTGAAAATTTCAAAACCCTGCTCATATCCACCGATCCGGCGCATTCCGTGTCGGATTGCCTCGAACAACAGATTGGCTTTAAAGTTCAGGAAGTTGCCGGCTCAGAAAACTTAACCGCTATTGAGATTGTTGCCGACAAAGCGCTTTCAGAGTTTAAGAAAGAACATCTAAACGTACTGAAAAAGCTTCTTGAAACTTCCACAAATCTTGATAATGAAGACATCGATGAGATGCTGGCTTTATCTATTCCCGGTATCGATGAGGTAATGAGCTTTAAAACCATCATTGATTTTATAGAAGAGGGCGAATATGATAAATATATTGTCGATACGGCGCCAACAGGGCATGCATTGCGACTGATTTCATCTCCTAAATTATTGGATGAATGGATAAAGGTTGCTGCCAGAATGAGGTGGAAATACCGCTTTATGATCACCAGTTTTTCAGGCACCTATCAGCAGGATGAGGTGGATGCTTTTTTGCTGAGCTTGAAAAAAACGGTAAAAAGAATCGAAAATATGTTACGGGATAATACCAAATGTGAATTTATACCGGTATGTATCCCCGAGTCGATGGCTATTATGGAAACCGGCAGGTTACTTTCGGACCTCAGCAGATCTGAAATATTTGCACGGCAGATCATCGTGAACAATGTAATGGTATCGGAAGGATGTGATTTTTGTAAAAGAAGAAAGGCTGGTCAACTGAAATACATACAGCAGATAGGCGATACTTTTAAGGATTTAAATATGGTAACGGTGCCGGTGTTTCCTGAAGAGATTAAAGGGCTGGAAGCATTGAATCTACTGAGGATGTGTCTTTTTAGCGTAGATCGTTGATAAGTTGATAAGTTGAAAGGTTTATGAAATATTCATTTGAAAATCTGGAAGTTTGGCAAACGGCAAGAAAACTGGTAAAGGATATTTGTCAGAAACCAATCAACCAATTAACATATAAACTAATCAACTTATCAACCTATAAACCTATCAACCACTAAACCACAAAGCAATGACCAAAATCAAAGACGAAATAGTACTGCGGGTAAAGGAAGCCTTAGTAAAAGATGTGGGAAGGGCTATTGCCAGGATCGATCCGAAAGATATGAAGGATATCGGGCTGGAGTCGGGCGATGTGATCGTGATTGAAGGCAAGCGTGCCACACCTGTCAAAATCATGCCATGTTATCCCGAAGACAGGGATAAGAGCATCATTCAGATCGACGGGATCACCAGGGAAAATGCCCAGGCAGGCATCGACGAAAAAGTGAAGATTATTAAAACCACCTGCCGGCAGGCCATAAAAATAAAGCTTAAGCCCGATGCACACTCTGGTTCTCTTTTCAAGGCCGATGACGCGAAATACATTGGTTCTTTGATAAATGGCCTGCCAGTGACAAAAGGTGATAAAGTGAAAGCCATCCTATTTGGATCCCGATCAGTGGATTATACTGTAACCGGCACCAATCCGGAAGGCGTGGTGCTGATACATCCAAATACGACCTTTCAACTTGAATTAGCCAAGCAGGACGGGGAACGCAAAAGTAAAGTTTCTTACGAAGATATTGGAGGACTTGGTAACCAGGTTCAACGAATCAGGGAAATGATTGAACTTCCGTTAAAATACCCTGAGATTTTCGAGCGTCTTGGAGTTCAGCCACCCAAAGGAGTTTTTCTTTACGGCCCTCCAGGAACCGGGAAAACGCTTATTGTAAGGGCGGTGGCCAATGAAACGGATGCTTATTTTATCAACATCTCCGGTCCCGAGATCATGGGTAAATTCTACGGGGAAAGCGAAGGGCGGATACGAAAATTGTTTGAGGAGGCTCAGGCACATGCACCCTCCATCATTTTTATTGATGAAATTGATGCCATTGCACCCAAGAGGGAGGACATGGGCGGTGAAAAGCAGGTGGAAAAGCGTGTTGTAGCCCAACTGCTATCGCTGATGGACGGATTGGAATCGAGGGGGAAGGTTATTGTGATCGGGGCAACAAACATACCCAATTCCATCGATCCGGCGCTGAGAAGGCCGGGACGGTTCGACCGCGAAATTTCCATTTCTATTCCCGATAAAAAGGGCAGGCTGGAAATCCTTCACATCCACACCAGAGGTATGCCCCTGTCATTGGATGTCGATATGGAAAAGCTGGCCGAAATCACACACGGCTTCGTGGGCGCTGATCTGGAAGCTTTAGCACGGGAAGCAGCCATGACCGCGCTGAGAAAAATACTTCCCCAAGTCGATTTCCAGATGGCTGAAATTCCTTATGAACTCTTAATGCAATTAGAAGTGACCATGGATAATTTTCTGGATGCAATGAAAGAGGTGGAACCTTCGGCAATCAGGGAAGTATTTGTGGAAGTGCCCGATGTTAAATGGGACGATGTAGGAGGACTTGATGAAATAAAAGAAGCATTGAAAGAAACAGTGGAATGGCCTTTAAAATATGCCGACCTGTTCAAAAAGGCCGATACCAAGCCTCCCAAAGGCATTATTCTTCACGGGAAACCCGGTACAGGCAAAACCTACCTGGCAAAAGCTCTGGCAAACGAGAGCGGTGTCAATTTTATTTCCGTAAAAGGTCCGCAGATCTTGAGCCGTTACATCGGGGAATCAGAAAAAGGAGTGAGAGAACTCTTTAAATTAGCAAAACAGACAGCCCCGTCCATCTTGTTTCTTGATGAAATAGACAGCCTTACCCCCAAGCGTAATAGCGACAGTTCCGGTTCTGGTGTGATCGAAAGGGTGATTGGCCAATTCCTTGCAGAAATGGACGGCATTGAAGACATGAAAGGAGTGATAGTACTTGCCGCAACCAACAGGATCGATTTAATTGACCCTGCATTGTTACGAAGTGGCAGGTTCGATCTGATATTCGAATTGCCGGTGCCCGATTTAAAAACCAGGAAAAAAATATTCGAAATCCACACCAGAAATAAACCCCTCGGTAAAAAAGTAAACCTGAATAGTCTGGCTATGAAATCAGAAAGCCTGACAGGTTCCGATATCGAATTTATTTGCCGGAAAGCGGCCATGCTTGCCATACGCGAATTGATTGATAAAAAACGCGGGATGCCCTCTGAAAGTACCGGGGATATCAACATTCTGGAAAACCATTTTGAAGAAGCGATTCAATTAGTACTAAAACAAAACGCAATGAAGAAATGAAACCCATTAACCTATCAACCCATAAACCCATAAATTAATCAACCATGCCAGCAAAAGGAATATACATATATGGGATCATTCCGAATTTTTACGGTGCTGATCAATTTCGATCCTTGGATAATTCAGGGATTTATCCCATATCTTTTCAGAACATTTCTGCCGTCGTTTCAGAAGGGGAGAGTACACACCTGGATTATTTTGATAGGGAATCGCTGGCACACCTTCTTGTTCATCATCAGGAAGCTATTGAAAATCTCATGGGGAAAGGATTTTCTATGATCATCCCCATGCGGCTCGGAACAATTGTGACCTCTAAAAAAGAGGTTTCCAAAATACTTGAAAACGGCTATGACTTAATTATCGACACTCTGAAAAAAATTGAAAACCTGACAGAAATTGATTTGGTGGTAACCTGGAATGATTTTTCCGGAATCCTTAAAGATATAGCTGACCATCCCGAAATTAAAGCGATGAAAGATGAGATGCTTAAAAAAGGGGACCTCCTTACACAAGTTGAACAAATTAAAGTGGGGATATTGGTAAAAGATAAACTGGATGAAAAGAAAAATGAAGTTGAAAAGAAAATCCTGAGTTCATTGTCACCATTCAGCTTCGATATAAAAACACATGAGGTGATGAATGACCAGATGGTTACCAATACGGCATTTCTTCTAAAAAGAAACAATAATGAAATATTTGAAAAGTCAATTGACCAACTTGATAAAGAATATGAGGGTGCACTGAATTTCAAATTGGTAGGTCCGCTGCCGTGTTATAGTTTTTATACCATCGAAGTGAAAGAGTTAAATCCCGGACTGGTGGAGCAGGCTAAGAACGAGCTTGGCCTGAAAGAAGAAGTTTCGGAAGATGAAATTAAAAAGGCATACCTGGAAAAAGCAAAAGAATTCCATCCCGATGCATGTCTGGACCATGGTGACAAAGAAAACTTCAACAGAATCAATAATGCCTATCACACACTGCTTGATTATTCAGCGGCAGTAAAGCAATCCTCGAAAGAGGAAAACATCTCTTTAGCTAAAGAAAAAGTAATCGAAAATTTAATTTTGGTAAAAATAAAGGAATAGCATGCAGAGAGACGGAAAATATATTTACTGCATCATTGCCTCGAATTACGACTTCAATTTGGGACCGATAGGAATAGGCGGACGCGGCGATCTTGTCACCACCATCGGTTTCGATGGATTATGTATGGTGGTGAGCGATCATCCGCTCAGCAGGTTTGTGGTTAATCCCGAAAATATTCTTACTCATCAGAAAGTGATTGAAGAAGTGATGAAGGAATACAGAAGCGTACTTCCCATCAGGTTTGGTACCATAGCGGCAACTCCCGATGAGATAAGAAACCTGCTCAACCGGCGATACAGCGAATTTATGGAATTGCTCAAACAGTTCGAAAATAAAGTGGAGTTCAATGTAAGGGGCACCTGGAAAAATATGGGAATGATTTACAAAGAGATCGACAAGGAGCATGCTGAACTGCAAAAAATCAGAGCTGAAATAGAGAAACTTGATGATAAGGAAAAGAAAAACGCGAAAATTGATGAAGCCGGAAAATTGGTCGAACATGCATTAATTCAGAAGAAAGAGGATGAAGCCGAAAAAATAATCGATGCTTTCCGGAAATCGGTGTTCGAGTTTAAACACAATAAAAAAAGCAACGACGCCATGTTTATGAATACAGCCTTTCTGGTGAACAGCGCGAGGGAGGTCGAATTCGATAACATCATGGCCGACATTGGCGCCAGATACCAGGATCGGAGCGACTTTGTATATACAGCCCCATTGCCGATCTTTAATTTTATCGACCTGAAAATTTTTCCTGAAAAATGGGAATTATAAAACTAACAGACTGAAAGGCATTTATGAGCAACGAACTGGAAATACCGAAAGAAGGCAAATACATTTATGGGATCATCAGGCATACCGGCCCGATAGACTATGGCCCGATAGGAATCGGAAAACGCGCCGACAGGGTTTTTGGGATCAATTTTAAAGATATCAGCGCCATAGTTAGTAATTCGCCCATCATTCAATATGAAGCACGAAGGGTAAACATGATCGCTCATCAAACCGTGCTCGAAGAGGTGATGAAACAATTTACAGTTCTTCCGGTTCGCTTTTCGACCATCTCCGGACATAACGACGACGCCGGGATTCTGAGAATCCTCGAAAAGGATTATAAAAAATTCGACGACCTGCTTAGTAAGATGGAGGGCAAAAAAGAATTGGGGCTCAAAGTACTTGCCCATGAAGCACCGATGTACGAAAGCATCGTGGAAAAATACGAAGATATCAGGACGCTGCGGGGAAAACTGATGAACCTGCCTGCGGATAAAACCCACTACCAGCGCATGAAAATCGGCGAAATGGTAGCCGAAGCGCTTAAAATGGAGACGGAAAATTATAAAAATATTATTCTTGATGTTTTAAATCCACTTGCGGACGATGTGAAGATAAATAATAACTACGGAGAACTGATGATACTCAACGCCGCATTCCTTATTAAAAACAGCGCCGAACCTAGGTTTGACAAGGCTGTGGATGATTTGGATAAAAAATATGGACGCTTTATGACGTTCAAATACGTAGGGACGTTGCCCCCCTACAATTTTGTTAATCTGGTCATCAAAACGATAGGAGTTTAACATGTTTCTGATCGATGATATATTGCTTGCGCCTTTAAAAGGAGTTATTTTCATCGGAAAAAAAATCAATGAGGTGATCGAGAAAGAAATGTCGGATGAAGGCGCCATTAAAGAAAGGTTGATGGCATTGCAGTTGAAGTTTGAAATGGATGAAATTGATGAAGAAGAATACGATAAAAGAGAAGATGAATTGTTGAAATTACTGGAAAATATCAGAGAAGAAAAACAAAACAAGTAAGGTAGGTTAAAATAGTTTTAAACAATAATTAATGGAGATTGATTTATGAGTAAAATAATTGAAGTAAAAAACGCTGTTTTAGAGTTCCTTAAAGAGAGCATCAACAGCTATGAAGTAACGGTCATAAAACTCGAAAAGGTGAACGAAATCTGGGAAGCCGTGGCAGAAGTTTATGAAGATGATTCATTCCTCAAGTCAATGAATTTACCACCAAAACAGGTACGGCTTTATTATTCGGTACACCTGGATGATAACCTTGAAATTACATCATTTCAAAGAATTACATCTTTTGAAGAAACGGGAAATAATAATCAGTAATTTATGATTGTCGCCATTATCAAGTGATGAAAAAGGATTTAATATACGTGTATTGTATTACAGGTAATTTACCCCAACCCGGTCAGGCTGCCGGGTTCGGGGATTTGAAATACCTTAAGGCCACGGGTTTTTATGCAACCATAAAATATGTTTCAGAAAGCGATTTTTCGGAGGAAAATCTGAAAAAAAACTTATCAGATATTTCATGGGTAGAACCAAGCGTAAGAGATCACATCAATGTCATAAGCAAGATCATGGAAAACAGTGCGGTGATCCCATTTAAATTTGGCACCATCTATCAATCTGAAGATAGTTTGAAAAAATTTATAGAGGATTATTCCGATTCATTGACCGAGAATCTCCATAATATCGAAGGGAAGGAAGAATGGGCGGTGAAAATTTATTGCGACCGTAAAGCGCTGAGCGAACAAATTGATGAATTGAGCGAGGAAGCCGCTGCGCTGGAAAAGCAGATCATGGCAAGTTCGCCCGGAAAAGCTTTTCTTCTGAAAAGAAAAAAAACCGACCTGATCGAAAATGAAATGGACCGGCTTTGTAAGATCTACGGACAGAAATATTATAATGATTTTAAAAATCTAAGCGAATCAACTTGCCTCAATAACCTGCTCCCGAAGGAATTTACCGGAAGAGTGGATACCATGATCCTCAATGCCACCTTTCTTGTAAGTAAAAACAAAGTGGCTGATTTTAATGGTACAGTTGACACACTGAGAAAAAAGGATGGGAATTCCGGCTTTATTATTGAAACAACCGGCCCCTGGCCGCCATTTAGTTTTATCTCCATTAAAGAAAAACAGTAATGTATGAAAATGTAGTTGACAGATCTAAGGATATTACCATCCTTGAATTACTCGACAGGGTATTGAACAAAGGAGTAATACTAACCGGGGATATTGTAATTTCTGTAGCAGATATCGACCTGGTATATGTGGGCGTGAAATTAATGCTGAGCTCGGTTGAAACCATGGAGCAATTGAGGTCCGGAAATTCAGTAATTGTATAGACATGGATAAGATGATTTATGCCATATTATCCGTAAAAAGTAATCATGAAAAGTTAAATACGCTGTTGGTTGATATGAAGGGTATTACTGGGGCGGCCTTATACGGTGTTTCCTTTGATGAAATTTCAGCAGTAGTCAGCGATATCAAAAGAGCTGATTTAATTGCAGATAAAACAAATGCCATTGAGTATGCCGGGGTGATCGAAAACCTGGCGCAACAATTTACGCTTCTTCCCATGCAATATGGTTCCCTTATGGAATCAACCGACGCGATTAAAAAAATGCTCGAAAGAAACTATAATAAAATTCAACACAACCTTCTGAAAGTTGAAAACAAGGTTGAATTCGGACTAAAGGTTTTCTGCGATTCCGAAAAATTAAAGGCAGAACTGAGGGCAAAATCAGAGGCCGATACCAAAACACCCGCCCAACCTGCCCCGGAAATCAAAAATTCAGTGTACGTGGATTACGTGAATAAAAAACTTAAAGAGCACAGGCTTGAGGAATTGCTGTTGACCTATGTTGATTCGGTTATTGCAGAGATCACGGAATACCTTGCCCGATTGAACGCGGTCAATAAATTCAAAAAAATGGCAACCGCAACAACCATAATCGATGCGGTTTTTTTACTTGAAAAGGATAAGAAAGGTGAATTGATACAGGCGGTTGAAGATTTACAAGACCACTATAGCGGGCTTAACTTTGTGTTGACCGGCCCCTGGCCGCCGTACAATTTTGTGGATTTCACGGTAAAGTAAAATGAGCCATGAGTGAAGATAAGATACTATTTACTTCGGGTTCGCTTGAGGAACTTTCGGAGGAGATTGGAAAACTGACAAGCAACGAAGAATCCAGGCTAAAGCTCAGCCCCGACAATGCAGATTCAGGGCTGGCAAAACTGGTTCTCACCCTGGTGGAACTCATCCGGAAACTGGTTGAAAAGCAGGCCATGCGAAGAGTCGACGGCGGATCATTAACGGAAGCTGAAATCGAACGATTGGGAGAAACCCTCATGAAGCTGGAGATGAAAATGGAAGAACTGAAAAAACACTTTAACCTCACCGACAGGGATTTAAACATCAATCTCGGTCCATTGGGCGATTTAATGTAAAGAACCTATTCACAAACTAATAAAAACCACATGTACAATCAAAATGATACTTCAGCGATTCAGTGTAAAATCCATCAGGATAGTTTTACTGCCATGAATGTAATAAAACAAAAAATCAATCATGGAGCATCTGTTTGCATCAAGGCAAAATATGCCGAAGAATTATCGGATAAGGTGGCTTGCCTTATTGATTGTCCGCAGTACGATGATCAAAAACAAGATTGCAAATATTGCCGCATGATTGCGCATTTGCATAAAAAAACAGCAGAATTGATAATCAAAGCTAAATGCCTTTCACAATGAGGACCCTAATATATGTTCCCATCATTCATTCAAGCGCCGACATGGGCTCTCTGGGGAAAGAACTTAAGAGCAAAAGTGTTTCCGGACTCGGAGAAAGTAAATGGCAAAAGCATACCGATACTGTAAATGGCTATTGGGATGCAATTGAATCCTATTTTGAAAACATTGATATATATATTAAGGGGATAAAAATATATCAGGATGGAATGTTTGTTGACGGGGAAATGGCAATGAAAATTATTAACGCAGGCATCAAATCGGGGAGCAAAAATTCTGAAATAGTTTCAAAACTTATCGATCGGGGAGCAATACTTGTCAAGACTGAAGATTTCAAAATGGTGAAAGATGAATACGATGGACTTCAATCTATCTTAAAATCAAGAACCAATATTAAGAAACTCTTTCTACTGCTCAGGTATAAAGTTTTGAAACCAATATTTTTAATCAGGAGGGATAAATTTATTGCCGGCAGGATAGCCGAAACGTTGGGCCAGAACGAAACCGGAATTCTTTTTATCGGGGCTTATCACAATATCATGAAAAGACTGCCCAAAGATATTACTGTGATCGAATTGAAGGAAATTGCAAAAATCCGAAAATATCAAAAAGCAATGCAATCTGATTCTAAAATTAAAACATTACAACTTGAACAACTTGCTCAATATATGATTAAAAAATGATGCAGGAAAAGTATGCGTCATGCTTGCTTTAGATTACGATTCGGGAAATTAAAAAAGCAATGAGGAGATTTGATGTAACTATTTTTCTATTAGGAATTACTCAAGTTAATGGAGGTGCATGATGACCCCAAAGAAGAATCCTTGTCACAATAAAAAATAAAGGAGGAAAAAATGGAACAAAAACAAGTAGAAGTTAAACAAATTAGCGAAAGAGAATTCTGGGTAGGGGAAAGCAGATGGTATCTTGGTGAGGATGATATGCTTTATTTTACCGATGTTGGCGAATGTGATGAGGAAAAAGTAATTGCGTGTAAAAAGGTTTATTTAAAATTTATAAATATGGTTGAAGGAAAAGTAAGTTTGCTTGTAGACGTTAACAAAGCAGGAAAACAATCACCGGAAGCAAGAAAGATATGGAAAGAATTGAGTGAACACGAAAAAACAGCAAAGATTGCTTTATTTGGATTGCATCCGGTTGCAAGAGTGATTGCGTCATTTGTTATGGGGATTTCTAAAAATAAAGATATGCGTTTTTTCAAGACGAAGGAAGAAGCACTGGCCTGGCTGAAGGAATAAGGAATAATACCAATAATCAGAACTGATAAAATTCAAAAAGGATAAATGTATGGATAAAACACTAGAAAAAGACCGTATAAATGAAATCATTGAGACAGTTATAAAAGTAGCAAGAGGAGATTATTCTGTTCAGCTTGAACTTTCAGACAAAAATGATGACATCGATTCACTGGCTATAGGTTTTAATATGATGATTGATGATATTAAGGAAAAGACTGAGGAAATACAAGCTGCAAACCAGCAGCTAAGAGCAAGCGAACAACAACTGAAAGCCGCCAACCAGCAGTTAAGAGCAAGCGAACAACACCTGGTTGCCGCTAACCAACAGTTAACAGCAAAAGAACAACAACTAAGGGCTGCTAACCAACAGTTAATGGCGAAAGAACAGGGATTGCGGGCTTCACAGGATGCATTAATGAGTAAAGTAGGTGATTTGGAGCGGGCTAATAGACTTATGGTGGGCAGGGAACTGCAAATGATCGCACTAAAGGGAGAGGTAAACTCTCTCCTTGAAAAATCAGGACAGCCTTGGAAGTATGAGGCACCAAAAAAGATAAAGGGTGAAATATAAGAAGGGATGAATCAGGTAATTGATGTAGAAACAGGGCAGGTTAAGGCGGGCAGAGAAAATGCAGTCTTGAGAGCGAACGCGATCGGTTCGTGCATTGCCATTACCGCCTATGATTCAGGGAAAAAGGTAGGTGCAATAGTACACGTTATGCTCCCGGGAAGGTCACCAAAAGAAGACTATCCCCACAGAACAAGATACGCGGCTGATGCCATAGATGCGATGATAGACCAGATGGCTTGCCTGGGAGTGAATAAGAATGATCTTGAGGTATGCTTGGTTGGGGGAGGAAATGTGCTCCAAAGGAATGATGATACTGTTTGTGAAGACAACATCAAGTCGGTGGTTAACCTTTTGGGAGAAAAAGGCATCAGAATAAGGGCTAGCGTTTTAGGGGGCACCCAGAGGAGATCTGTTTCTCTCAATCTTGAAAGAGGATGTATATTTTATATCGAAGGAAATGAAGAAGAAAGGCTGTTGCAATATGAATAATGAGTCATTGAATAGAAACTCTATAATCCCTGCCCAACCCCCGATTAAACCGGGGCAGGCAGCCGGGTCTGACGAATCTGTCCGTAGAATGGTAAAGGATTTGGAGGAGGCTCAGCAGGCGAGCCTGAACATCATCGAGGATTTGCAGAAGAGCAAAGAAGAATTAGAGATGGCCAGGAATGCCTATCTGAACATTATGGAAGATATGGATAAAAAAGGGGAGGCATTGAAAGAATCAAAAGAATTTGCTGAATTAATATATAAAGTAACCCCAAGCGCTATATTCACTGTTGATAACGAAAAACGGATTACAAGCTGGAATATTAAGGCTACACAAATTACAGGCTTTTCGCAGGAAGAAATGATCGGGAAATCATGCGCTGCTTTTGCTGAAGAACCCTGCCGTTCAAAATGTGGGCTTTTCGATTCACTAACACAAAAACCTATCAATGCAAAAGAATGTTCCATAATACATAAATCAGGAAGAAGAATTTTTATTTCTAAAAATGTAGATATCCTAAAAGATATAAATGATAATATAATTGGTGGAATAGAAAGCTTTGAAGATATCACAGGGCGCAAACTGGCTGAAGAGGTATTGCGGGAACGTGTCAAAGAATTGAACTGCCTCTACGTCATCGCTGACTTGATTGAGAAAGATGACAGCCTGGAGAAGATATTACAGGGCAGCGCTGATGTTATGCCGAATGCATGGGCCCATCCTGAAATCGCCTGCATCCGCATTATTTTTAAAGGGCGACAATATCAAACAGGAAATTTCCGTAAAACTGACTGGCGGCAGTCCGCCGACCTTAAGGTGGATGGACAGCCTGTCGGCATGATTGAGCTGTGCTACCTCGAAGAGCGACCCATCAGGGACGAAGGGCCGTTCTTAAGGGAAGAGAGAAATCTGATCAATGCGATCGCCGAAAGATTGGGGAGGGTTGTCGAACGCAAACAGGCAGAAGAAGCACTACGGGAGAGCGAGAAGTTACTTTCAACGTTTATAAAGCATTCACCAATTTATACCTACATTAAAGAAGTGACCCCTAATGAAAGCAGAGTAATTATGGCTAGCGAAAATTTTGTGGACTTAACTGGTGTTCTTGGTTCCGAAATGGTTGGCAAGACTATGGATGAATTGTTCCCCGCTGAATTTGCTGCAAAAATTACAGCCGATGACTGGGCAGTAGTTTCTTCTGGTAAGATACTTAAATTGGAAGAGAATTTAAATGGTCGTAATTATACATCTATCAAATCCCCGATTTTTCATGAAGGTAAAAATTTGCTTGCTGGTTATACAATCGATATAACCGAGCGCAAGCAGGCGGAAGATGCGCTGCGAGAAACAGAAGCCAGGTATAAGGCGCTGTTCACAGGCGCCGCAGAGGGAATACTCGTGGCCGACTTGCAAATGAAGCAATTCCGCTATGCCAACCCGGCTATATGCCGGATGTTTGGATACACTGAGGAAGAATTAATTGGGATGGGCGTGGCGGACATTCATCCAAAAGAGTCGTTGGAGCACGTGCTGGCCGAGTTCGAGGCCCAAGCGCGTGGCGAAAAGACGTTGGCGCCCGACCTTCCGTGCCTGCGTAAAGACGGCACCTTGTTTTACGCTAACATCAGCGGTATATCAGTGGTCATAGAAGGACATAAGTGCAATGTGGGTTTTTTCACCGACATCACCGAACGTAAGCGGATACAGGATATGCTTGCCCTAAGTGAGTCGGAGATGAGAACCACGCTTTATAGCATTGGCGATGCAGTTATATCACTGAATCTCAACGGTTGCGTATTGATGATGAATCCGGTTGCAGAGAAACTGACCGGGTGGAGCGAGTCGGAAGCGCACGGCAAACTACTTGAAGATGTGCTTTGCATTGTCAATGAGGAGACCCGCTGCAAGGTTGATAACCCTGTAGTTCGTGTCTTGAATGAAGGCAGTGTCGTGGGAATGGCGAATCATACCCTGTTGATTGCCCGTGATGGCACCGAACACCCAATTGGCGATAGCGCTTCGCCGATATTTGACCAGAATTTCAATGTAACCGGAGTTGTGCTTATCTTCCGCGATTTGACTAAAGAAAGAGAAGCGGAGGGAAAAATCCTCGATCAATTAGCCATCATTGAAACGTATAATGGTTTTGTAGCGCTTGCTGACATGAATGGAAAGCTCATCTATATAAATCCGGGCGGAATAAAAATGCTCGGGGCTACTAAACCTGATGAGATATTGGACAAAAACATCACTGATTTTATTGAGCAAACAAACTTGAAACACGTAACTGATGAATGGATCCCCACCGCCATCAGGGACGGAGTATGGGATGGTGAACATACACTGAAACGCATTGATGGCACAAGCATTCCTGTTGCTCAAACAATATTCTCTATCCGCGATGTCGAGGGAAACCTCAGGCATATGGGTACCATAATAGTGGATATTTCAATTCAGAAAGAAATGCAGGGAAAATTGCTGACCTCTGAAAAACTGGCGGTAATGGGGCGGCTCGTGGCAGATGTAGCTCATGAAATTAATAATCCCCTCGCGATCATTATCGGCAGAACCCAACTCATGCTTCGCCGGATTGATGAACAGCCGTCGCCGTATAAAGGTCAGCTTGAAACAGTATTGCAGAGCGCCAGACGATGCAAAACCATTTTAAGTAATCTGCTTAGCTATAGCAGAACCATCGGTAAGAAAGAAGATGCCGTTAATCTGCCCGATTTAATCCGGGAGGCAGTTGATAATGTAAATTATCAATATGACATGAGCGCTATTGAGGTGGCGTTGAATTTTAATTTGCCAACCAACACTGAAATTACCGGCAACAAGGTCGCTCTGCTCTCCGTCTTTGTTAATCTTATCCGCAATGCACGGCAGGCTATGCGCGAAAAAGGCAACCTGACAATCACTGTTGAAAAGGAAAATGAAATCCAACTACGCATCGAAATTCATGACACTGGCATCGGTATAAGCAAAGAACAGATGACAAAATTATTTCAGCCATTCATTTCCGGATGGAAAGAAGACGAAGGTACCGGACTAGGCCTTGCCACCAGCCTTGGCATTATTGAAACACACGGAGGCAAAATGTCGGCTGAAAGCGAAGGCGAGGGGAAAGGCGCAAAATTTACGATTCTGTTGCCGTATAAATTGAAAGAGGAGAAAACAAATCAGACTATTAACAAATTGGAGGAATAAAATATGAAAAAAGAATTTGCGAATTGGAAAATACTCATGATTGATGATGAACCGGAACTGTTGGATCTGATGAAAGACGTGCTGGAAGAAGAAAGATATCAGGTCTTCTGTGCTTCCAACGGTTCCGACGGCATTCTGCTTAATGAGCAGAAGAATCCGGATTTAATACTACTTGACCTGCGCATGCCTGAAATGGATGGCATTGAGACTTTGCGGAATATCCGTAAAAACGATGACAAAGTCCGTGTGGTCATCCTGACAGGATATGGATGTCCTGATACCATCAGGGACGCGGCCGACCTTAATGTCAGCGAATACTTAAGCAAGCCTTTTGAAAATGAAGATTTGGTAAGCGTAATCAGCAAGGCGCTTGAACTTTAAATAAAGGAGCAGAAATGATGAAAGATCTCAGAAGACTTATTTATGTGCCTATTCTGCATGCACGGGAAGATTCAGGACGCACAGCTTCAATCCTGCATGGAAATGAAAAAAATGATATAAAAAGAGGAAAAATCGATAAGGAGCTGTCGGCAGTTGATGAAATGTGGGAGGGAATTGCTGCCAAAATAGGAGGACTAAACTTACCCTGGAATCAGACACGCATTTATCAGGATGGTGTGCCGGTGTGCGGTAATGAATTGGAAATAGTTACGCGACTTGCCGAGAGTGGCAGTCCTAATTTCTTGTTAATTTTAGATTTAATACAGAAGAGGGCGAAACTTGAGGGCACGGAAAACATAGATTTATTAATACGGGAATACGATCTGCTTAATAAACTGCTGATGAAAAATTCTGATAAGGATCGGAAGGAGACGATTGCAGAATACCAGGCTAAAAGCAGGGAACTACTTACATTGAGGGATGAATTCATCTTAAATCGCATTACAAGCACACTTCAAAAAGGAGAATTGCCCATTGTTTTTATGGGCGTTATGCACCGTTTGGATAAAATGCTTGAAAAGGATTTTTTGGTTTCTTATGTTATTTATCGCCTTCCATTCCGCAGTATTGGAGCAATTTATAACGCCTAAAGAAAAAAAATATGCTTCAGAAACCTTCATTGTTACGCGCCAACCCTATCCTGTTTTCACCGCTATACCTTGACGCGGAAAAAGTTTCCACGGAAAAACTACTTGCTCTTTATCGCGTTGCAAATCTTTTTTCCCCGCAATTGGCTCCCGGCATGGTGAAGTCGATTTTGGACATGGAAAAGCACGGTGAGCGGCTATCGGCGGATTGTTCACCGGAAGAAAGGCGGAAACTGATCCGTGAGATGAAGGGCTTGAGCATGGATATTCAATACGCGCTGAGTGATGAAGGGCAAAAGATGATGGAAATTTCAATTCACATTGTTCCCAGCGAAGTTCTTGAACGGGCGCAACAGGGGAAGATTGATTTAATCCAGTATCAAAAACTGAGCGATGACCTTGATAAATTGATTGTCAAGCTGATTGTAAAGGAAATCCGCCGCCGGTTCACCCTCAAAGTGATGAATTATTTTCAGACTTTTCTAAAAAGCAAACAAGTGCCGTCTTTTATTACCCAATTACTTGACATGGGCTGGATTAACCGCAAGGGACAATTGCTGAAAGGGGCCTCTATTGATGATTTGCTAACAGGGAAATATCGTGAACAATTTGAGCGCTTGATGCCCAAAGAACTCCTGCAGGAGGGTATGCAAATCCGCGAAACCATCAAGACCTGTTTTGCGATCGGCCAGGATAACGCTGATTCCCTGATTCAGGACGCCAAAAAGCGTCATGCCCTGCTTGAGATTACGATTCGTGAAAATAAAAAGCAATGAGGAGATTTGATGTAACTATTTTTTATGAATTATTCAAGTTATAGGAGGTGAATGATGCCCCGATCGTGCAACGCATCATTCATTGCCACGGCGGCCGCGTCTGGGCAGAGGGAAAAGTAAACGAAGGAGCGACGTTTTGGTTCTCGCTTCCGGTGGGCAATCGACAATCGACAGTTGACAATGGTAAGAATGAGAGAGGATGCGCCAATACAGTATATTGAAAGGAGTATAAACCGCAAAGTTCGCAAAGAAGGCGCAAAGAGCGCAAAGAAAATATAAACTGCATAGTTTGCAAAGAAGGCGCAGAGAACGCAAAGTTGTTAATGCGATAAAAAGCGTTGAATACTTTTAAAAGCCTTTGCGTACTTTGCGTATACCTTAGCGAACTTTGCGGTTAACCTGACTTTTATTGGTTTAACTCTTGATTCGCATTATTAAGCATTAAATGTGTAATATAATATGACTAAAGCAAAAAAAACCGGAACCAAACAGGCAGACGAGTTGCGCCGGCGGGCGGAAAAGATAGCCTTGGAAAAGGCTACCCGGATACCGGAAAGTTTAGAAACATTATCACCAGAGGATGTACGGCGTGTACTCCATGAGCTGCGGGTGCATCAGATCGAGTTGGAGATGCAGAACGAGGAGTTACGGCGGGCGCAGGCGGAACTGGAAGCATCGCGTACACGCTATTTTGACCTGTACGATCTGGCGCCGGTTGGCTATTGCACGCTCAGTGAAAAGGGGCTGATCCTTAAGGCTAACATTACCGCCGCGACCCTACTGGACGTGGCCCGGGGTGCACTGGTACAACAGCCGATCACACGGTTCATCTTCAAGGAAGACCAGGATATCTTTTACCTTTACCGCAAACAGCTCTTCGAGACCCATTTTGTAAGCTCAGGGCAAGCCGGTGAGCCGCAGGTATGCGAACTGCGGATGAAGCGTCCTGGCGACAATCCTATCTGGGTGCGGATAGAGGCTACTGCTGCGCATGATGTTGACGGCAGGGCTGTATACCGTGCCGTGCTGAGCGACATCACCGAACGCAAGCGGACCGAGGTAGCGTTGAGGGTGAGTGAAGAGCGTTTCCGACGTATCACGGCGATTTCTTCGGATATTGCATATTCCTGTCGCACCGGGGAGGATGGCCGTTTTTTGATTGACTGGATGACGGATGCGGCAGACCGCATTACCGGCTACTCCAGCGAGGAGATCAAGGCGCAAGGCTGTTGGAGTTTCTTGGTCGTCGAGGAGGATATCGCTCTCTTTAAGGAAAATGTCATAGGTCTGACCCCGGGTTGGAAGAGTTCGTGCGAGCTTCGCATCCGACACAAGAACGGCGACGTGGTTTGGATCCATTCCTCTGCTGAATGTTTTTCGGAACCACAGAATCCAGGGCTTCTCATACTTTATGGTGGTTTGACGAACATCACCGAGCGCAAACTGGCAGAAGAGGAAATAGGAAAGCTGAATTCCGAGCTTGAGCAGCGTGTCAGAGAACGCACAGCCCAGTTAGAAACAGCCAATAAAGAGTTGGAGGCTTTTTCCTATTCTATCTCCCACGACCTACGTGCTCCTCTTAGGGCCATAGATGGATTTGCACATATCCTTCAGGAGGACTATGAACCAAACCTGGACACCGAGGGTAAACGGGCCTGTTCCATCATACAGGAGAGCATCGGGAGAATGAATCTGCTGATCGATGATCTTCTGGCGCTTTCGCGCCTGGGACGCACGGAGATACAATTTTCGCAAATCAATATGGATGCATTGGTGAAGTCGGCCTATGATGAGCTGACAACGCCGGAGGAACGGGAGCGGATCGATTTTCACTTCGAATCTTTATATCCGGCAGTGGGGGACCTTGCGCTGATCCGGCAGGTGTGGATTAACCTGCTCGGCAACGCCATCAAGTTTTCTTCCGGGAGGGAGCGTGCAGTGATCGAAGTGAAAGGTGATAACCGCGGCGACGAAATCATTTATTCAATACGTGACAACGGCGCAGGATTCGATATGCAGTACGCGGATAAGCTTTTCGGCGTGTTCCAGCGCCTGCACAGTACGAAGGAATTCGAAGGCACAGGCGTGGGCCTGGCCATCGTGCAGCGCATTATTCATCGCCATGGCGGCCGCGTGTGGGCAGAGGGAGAAGTTAACGAAGGGGCGACGTTTTGGTTCTCCCTTCCGGTGGGCAATCAGTCGACAGTCGGCAGTTGACAGTCGGCAGTTGACAATTGACAATGGTAAGCGGCCAGTGACTTACGACTTATGACTGGCGACTGCCGACTGTTGATTGAAAAAAGTATAAACCGCAAAGTTCGCAAAGGAGGCGCAGAGAACGCAAAGTTCTTATTGCGATAAAAAGCATCGAACACTGATAAAAGTCTTTGCGCACTTTGCGTATAACTTAGCGTTCTTAGCGGTTAAAATACTTAACCACTAAGACGCATAAACTTTATGAATAAAGCAAGTTAGATATTTAGCGTAATTGTTACATATCCTGCCACACAATATTCTTGTTTTTAAAGAGAATAATGCCTATATTTGTATTGAATAAATGTCGTTCATTTAAAAACAACTGGGCAGCAAGCAGGGTTAAGGCGTGTACACCGGATGCGTGCCTGAACCGGCGTTCGGCCTTACCGCGTGCAAGTATGCCAGGGAGAAGCTGAAGTAAAGTATCGATGAACCCGAACGTTTCGACGGGATTGACAGGGTTGCCCGTCCGCACGCGAAAAATGGAGGATGTAACATGACCAAAACAAAAAAAACCGGTACTAGACCATTGAAATACCCGGCAGAGACAATGCTGCATAATCAGGAGCCAAAATCTATCCCTGCTCAGCATGCTTTGGATGCAGAGGCGGATATGCCAACGAATGCGGGTTTTCCTATCGTGGGCATCGGCGCCTCGGCCGGGGGATTGGCAGCTTTTGAGGCGTTTTTTTCTGCTTTGCCGGCCGACTCAGATCCAGGTATGGCTTTTGTCCTGGTGCAACATCTGGCCCCGGATCACAAAAGCATCCTCACCGACCTGGTCAAGCGCTATACGCGGATGCAGGTCTTCGAGGTCGAGGACGGTACGGTGGTGCGCCCCAACTGCGCCTATATTATCCCGCCCAACCACGACATGGCCTTTCTGAATGGCGCGCTGCAGTTGCTGGAACCCTCCGCACCCCGCGGCCAGCGCCTGCCTATTGACTTTTTCTTTCGCTCCCTGGCGCAGGACCAACGTGAGCGGGCTATCTGCATCGTCCTCTCTGGTACCGGTAGCGATGGTACCTTGGGCGTGCGGGCAGTTAAGGGCGAGGGTGGCATGGTCATGGCACAGAATCCCGAATCCACGGAATTCGACGGCATGCCACGCAGCGCTATAGCCACCGGTCTGGTGGACTTTATCCTGCCGCCGGCAGAGATGCCTGCCCAGCTCATTGCATACGGGGCCCATGCATTCGGCAAGATACCCCGGTATATGACCGTACCGGTCCTCAAGGCCGAGAACGCCTTGAAGAAGACTTTCATCCTGCTGCGCGCCCAAACCGGCCACGACTTTTCGCATTACAAACCAAACACCATCATCCGCCGCATCGAGAGGCGTATGGCTGTAAACCAGATCGAAAATATTGACAAGTATGTGCTTTATCTGCAGCAAAATCCTTCTGAAGTGGAGGCGCTCTTTCGTGACCTTTTGATAGGTGTAACCAGTTTTTTCCGTGATTTGGAGGCGTTTGCCTCGCTCGAGAAGCAGGTCATCCCGCGTCTTTTTGCCGGTAAACACTCGGGTGCATTTGTGCGTGTGTGGGTGCCCGGCTGTTCTACGGGCGAGGAAGCCTATTCCATTGCAATCCTGCTACAGGAGCACATAGAGGCGCTGAAGCAGAGTTTCAAGGTGCAGGTCTTTGCCACCGACATTGACAAGCAGGCTCTTGACACGGCCCGCGCCGGTGTCTATACGGAAAACATCGCCGCCGATATCTCGCCGGAACGGCTGGCGCATTTTTTTACCCAGGAGTCTGACGGCGGCGCCTTCTGCATCCATAAAAGTATCCGCGACATGCTGGTCTTCTCCGAACAGGACCTGGTCAAAGACCCGCCCTTTTCCAAACTCGATTTGATCAGTTGCCGCAACCTCCTGATCTATATGGACGGGGAACTGCATAAGAAGCTCATTCCCCTGTTCCACTATGCACTGAATCCAGGCGGTTTTCTCTTCCTGGGCACCTCCGAGACTGTAGGCCAGTTTACGGAATTTTATGCTATGATGGATCGCAAATGGAAGCTGTATCATCGCAAAGAGGATGTTCACGGCGCACTGCACGCGGCCATGGGCAGGTTTCTCCCGCCGTTGACAGAAGAAGTTATTGTTCCACGGGCCACTGGGAAGGCACCCGGCGAGAGCAAGTTTCCCCTGCGCGAACTGGTCGAACAGGCGCTGCTGCAAGAATATGCCCCTGTCGGCGCCCTCGTCAACGCACGCGGCGACATTTTCTATCTCCATGGCCGCACCGGGACGTACCTGGAACCGGCACCGGGCGAGGCCGGAATTAACAATATCCTGAAAATGGCCCGTGAAGGGTTGCGGCGTGAAATGACCACGGCCTTGCGGAAAGCTGTCGCAGGCAGAAAGCCGGTACTATGCCAGGGGCTGCGGGTAAAAACCAATGGCAACTTCACCACCGTAAATCTGACGATACAGCCGGTGGCAGCGGGTACTGACGCGGTCCTGCCGGGCATGGCACAGTCCGGTGTCGCACCACCCTTGTTTTTGGTCGTTTTCGAGGATATACCGGCAGCGGACCCGGAACGGTTCGCGAAGACCGCTACCATGGAAACGGTTGACGGAATGATCGGGAATCCCACGGATTCCGACGCCCGCATTAAAGCGTTGAAGCAGGAACTGCGCGCCAAAGAGGAGTACCTCCAAACCACCAACGAGGAACTGGAGACTTCCAACGAAGAACTCAAATCCTCCAATGAGGAGATGCAGTCCGTCAACGAGGAGTTGCAATCCACCAACGAGGAATTGGAAACTTCCAAGGAAGAACTCCAATCGGTAAACGAGGAACTGGCCACGGTAAACACTGAACTGCAAACCAAAGTGAGTGATTTGTCGCGGGCCAACAACGATATGAACAACCTGCTGGCCGGCACGGGCATCGGAACTATCTTTGTCGACCATCAACTTCGCATACTACGTTTCACTCCTGTCGTCACGCCGATCATCAATCTGATCCTGACCGATGTAGGGCGTCCTGTAACCCACATTGTTTCGAACCTTGTGGGCTATGACCGTTTGGGGGCGGACGTTCAGGATGTGCTGAAAAGCCTGATTCCTAAAGAGTTGGAAGTGCAGACATTGGCGGGTATGTGGTACATGATGCGCATTCTGCCCTACCGCACCCTTGACAACGTGATCGAGGGTGCAGTGATCACCTTTGCTGACAATACGGAGATAAAAAAGGCCCGGGAATTGCTGCTGGAATCGGAGAGCATGCGCCGCCTGGCTGTGGTGGTACGCGACGCGCATGATGCCATTACGGTGCAGGATTTGAACGGTCGCATCTTGGCCTGGAATCCGGCGGCCACAAGTATGTATGGATGGAGTGAAGCCGAGGCATTGACGATGAATATCCGTGACCGGATCCCGGAGAGCTACCGTGAGAATGAGCTGGCTGTTATTCAGCAACTGGGCCGGGCTAAGGTTCTTGAGCCTTTCCACACACAACGGATCACTAAAGACGGCCGGCTTGTGGAAGTATTGCTGACAGCCACAGCGCTGGTGAATGAAGCCGGCGAAATGTATGCCATCACAACCACTGAACGGGCAGTTGACAGTTGACAGTTGACAGTCGGCAGTCGGCAGTTGACAATTGACAATTGACAATGATAAGAATGATGGAGGTCGCGCTAATACGGTATATTAAATAGCTTTGCACACTCGCGGTTAAACGGGATTGATAGAGTTGCCCGTTCGCACTCAAAAAATGGGGGGTATAATATGACTAAAATAAAAAAAACCGGTACCAAACAGACAGACGATTTGCGCCAGCGGGCGGAAAAGATAGCCCAGGGAAAGGCTGCCCGGATACCGGAAAGTTCAGATGCATTATCGCCAGAGGATGTACGGCAGGTTCTCCATGAGCTGCGGGTGCATCAGATCGAGCTGGAGATGCAGAACGAGGAGTTACGGCGGGCGCAGGTCGAACTGGAAGCGTCACGTTTACGCTATTTTGACCTGTACGATCTGGCACCAGTAGGCTATTGCACGCTCAGTGAAAAGGCGCTGATCCTTGAGGCTAACATTACCGCCGCGACCCTGCTAGGCGTAGCCAGTGGTGCGCTGGTCAAACAACCGATCACACGGTTCATCCTCAAGGATGACCAGGATATCTTTTACCTTTACCGCAAACAGCTCTTCAAGACAGGTTCACCCCAAGTTTGCGAACTGCGGATGAAGCATCCTGACGATAATCCTGTCTGGGTGCGGATAGAGGCTACTGCTGCGCTGGCTGCTGATGGCATGCCTGTATGCCGTGCCGCGATGAGCGACATCACCGAGCGCAAACAGGCAGAGGAGGCGCTGAAGGAGAGCGAAACGCATCTAAAGACCGTATTGGACTCAACACCGAGTGGGATCATTGTGATTGATGCCGAAACGCATATGATAGTTGATGCCAATCCTGTTGCCGCCAAAATGGTTGGTGTGCCCAAAGAAAAGATTATTGGTTCTGTGTGCCATAATTACATTTGCCCAGCAGAGAAGGGATATTGTCCTATCACCGACCTTGGACAGAGCGTAGACCACTCAGAGCGCGTGTTACTGAATGCCGACGGCGAGAGGATACCGATTCTCAAGACAGTGACTTCTGTCATGCTGGATGGTCGCAAACATCTACTCGAAAGTTTCGTCGACATAACCGAGCTCAAGTTGGCGGAGGAGGCGCTGCCAGAAAGCCATAAACAATTCCAAGCACTGACAGAAACCACAAATGACTTTGTCTGGGAAATGGACGCCAACGGTGTTTACACCTATTGCAGCCCGCAAATCAATGAACTCTGGGGATACAAGCCGGAGGATATGATTGGGAGAACGCCGTTCGACCTTATGATACCCGAAGATAGAGAGCATGCTA
Source organism: Bacteroidota bacterium (assembly GCA_026391695.1). Classification (NCBI taxonomy): domain Bacteria; kingdom Pseudomonadati; phylum Bacteroidota; species Bacteroidota bacterium. Next base: position 15,750 of record JAPLDP010000020.1, on the reverse strand, counting down.
TTAAGATGTTCCGTACATTATCGGAGTCTCCGATCTCGTTCAAAGGAATGGAAACCAGCAACTTTGATAACGCCGGCCGAATTGTTGTGCTGGAAACCAGCGGTGTCCCTTTTTTCGACATTGATGGCAGGTTGCGTGGCTACCGTGGAATTTCCCGCGATATCACCGAGCGCAAGCGGGCGGAGGAGGCACTGCAGGAGAGCGAGGAGCGGTTCCGTACCTTGTATGAGAATTCTACCATCGGTCTCTACAGAACGACTCCGGAGGGCAGTATTCATCTGGCCAACCCTGCTCTGGTCAGGATGCTCGGTTACTCATCTTACGATGATCTCTCAACCAGAAACCTTGAGAAAAATGGCTTCGATCCTTCCTATCCTCGCACGCAGTTCATTGAAATTATCGAAAAGGACGGCGAGGTCAAGGGATTAGAATCCGCTTGGAAGCGAAAGGATGGGACCATAATTTTTGTCAGAGAAAACGCCCGTGCTATCCGGGATTCGCAGGCAAAAACTCTGTATTATGACGGCACTGTTGAGGACATCACCGAGCGTAAGCGGGCGGAAGAGATGCTGCGGTCGAGCGAAGTGTGTTACAGAACCCTGTTTGACGAATCCCTGGACGGGATATGCCTGGCGGATGCGGAAACTGGCCTCATCATTGATTGCAACCAAGCTCTGGCGGCTATAGTAGGCAGAGAGCGGTCGGAATTGATCGGGCAATCTCAAACGATATTGCACCCACCATATAACGACAAGACGGCCACCTCTCCCACATTCAGGCAACACCTGGGCGATAAAGAAGGTCATACTTTGGAAACGCAAGTTGTGACAAGTGCCGGCATCATCAGAGAAGTGGAAATCAAAGCCAATCATCTTAATCTTCAAGGCAGGAAAACTCTGCAGGGAGTATTTCGCGACATCACTGAGCGTAAGCGGGCGGAAGAAGCCTTGAGAAAAAGCGAGGAAAAATACAGGGGTTTGACAGAAAACATCAACTTAGGAATTTACAGGAATACCGTTGGACCTGAAGGCAAATTCATTGAAGCCAATCCCGCCATCATTGGGATGTTTGGGTATAAAAACAAAGAGGAATTCCTGGCTATAAACGTTTCCGACCTGTATCAAAATCCAGAAGACAGGAATATGTTTAATGATAAAATGCTCAAAGAAGGATTTGTCAGAGGCGAGGAATTGTGGCTGAAAAAGAAAGACGGAAGTCTCTTTGTCGGGTCCGTGTCAGCGGTGGCCGTTAAAGACAATCAGGGTGATGTGAAATATTATGATGGAATCATCGACGACATCACCGAGCGCAAGTGGGCGGAGGAAGCGATAAAAGCGGAACGACAACGGTTACATGATGTACTGGAAGCTATCCCGATAATGGTATGCCTGCTGACTCCGGATTATCATGTCGCCTTTTCCAATCACGCTTTCCGGGATAAATTTGGCGAGTCGTACGGGAGGCGTTGCTATGAGTATTGTTTTGGGGAAAAAGAGCCCTGTGATTTTTGCGAGACATACAGGGTGTTAAAAACCGCAAAGCCTCATCATTGGCAAGTAACAACCTTGGATGGCGCCAGCGTTATCGACGTATATGACTTCCCCTTTACAGACACCGATGGTTCTCCTCTCATCCTCGAGATGGATATTGACATCACCGAGCGCAAGCGGGCGGAAGAAGAGCTAAAGCAGAGCGAGCAGCGCTATCGTACCATTGTTGAGACTGTACCAGACGTCATATACACACTTGCCGCCGATGATGGTAGGTTCACATCGCTAAATCCAGCTTTTGAGACCATTACTGGATGGTCGAGAGACGAATGGGTAGGAAAGACATTTGCGACCCTTGTTCATCCAGAGGATATGCAACTTGCAACAGACACGTTTCAGCAAGTCTTGAGAGGCGAGTACCCTCGTCCTTATGAACTGCGGATTCTTGCCAAATCAGGTGAGTACTTAATCGGCGAGTTCACGAGCATGCCCCAGTTTAAAGAAGGGAAAATCGTTGGAGAATTTGGCATTGCTAGCGACATCACCGAGCGCAAGCGGGCGGAAGAGGAAATAAGAAAACTGAATGCGGAGCTTGAACAACGTGTCAGAGAACGCACAGCCCAGTTAGAAGCAGCCAATAAAGAGCTGGAGGCTTTTTCCTATTCAATTTCCCACGATCTGCGTGCTCCTCTGCGTGCCATTGATGGATTTGCACACATCCTTCAGGAAGAGAATGAACCAAACCTGAATTCTGAGGGGAAACGGGCATGTTCAATTATACAGGAGAGCATCGGAAGAATGAATCTGCTGATCGATGATCTCCTCGCGCTTTCGCGCCTGGGGCGTACAGAAATGCAATTTACGCAAATCAATATGGACGCATTGGTGAAGTCGGTCTATGATGAGCTGACGAAGCCGGAGGAAGTGGAGCGGATCGATTTTCATATCCACCCATTATGTCCGGCAGTGGGGGACAATACGCTGATCCGGCAGGTGTGGATTAACCTGCTCGGCAACGCCATCAAGTTTTCTTCCGGGAGGGAGCGTGCAGTGATCGAAGTGAACAGTGATGACCAGGGAGAAGAGATCACTTATTCTATACGTGACAACGGCGCGGGATTCGATATGCAATACGCGGACAAGCTTTTCGGCGTGTTCCAGCGTCTACATAGCGCGAAGGAATTTGAAGGCACAGGGATTGGGCTGGCCATCGTGCAGCGCATCATTCATCGCCATGGCGGCCGCATCGGGGCAGAAGGAAAAGTTAACGGAGGGGCGACGTTTTGGTTCTCCCTTCCGGTGGGCAATTGACAATCGACAATTGACAGTTGACAATGCTAAGTGACTGCCGATCCCGCATTCGCTGAGCTCTGTGGGACGTCGCTTCACTCGGCCGGAGCTTTGTATATCTTATCCTTCGTTTTCTTTTACAAACGGGATTCTCCTACGGAGAATTTCTGAAAACAGTCATTTTTTCATAGAAAAATTAATGGTTGGTTTATTCCATAACATCTAAAAACGATTTACAAAACTTCTACTGCCGGTACTTTAAAAATATGGGTCATCACAATAATGCGTACCTGGGGTTAGAATTCGTGATTTGAATTACCCCGGACTTCAGGCCGGGTTTTCAGACAGGAAAAATGGAAGTTACAGCGGGTGTTGAGGCTTGTTTTAACCACGGAGGAAGCACGGAGGTGATAATCCCAATCCCAAAACTAGAAGCTAGCAGCTTGTAGCTTGAAGCTATTAATCACCCTTATTTGCCGTGTAACTCCTCCACTTCCCAATCAGCAGCTTCATATCCTCCGGCAGCTCTGAGTTGAAGAACAGCCGCTCTCCTGTTGACGGGTGAATGAATCCCAGCGAACGGGCATGCAAAGCCTGGCGGGGACAGATGTCGAAGCAGTTGTCGATAAACTGTTTATATTTTGTGAAGGTGGTGCCTTTCAGGATATGGTCGCCGCCATAGGCATCGTCGTTGAAGAGGGGATGGCCGGCATATTTCATGTGTGCCCGTATCTGGTGTGTGCGACCTGTTTCGAGTTCACATTCGATAAGAGTAGTGTAACCAAAGCGTTCGATGACACGGTAATGTGTCACTGCGTGTTTTCCATGGTCTCCCTCGGGAAATACCGCCATGATCTTCCTGTCCCTGACGTTACGGCCTATGTTGCCGGTGATGGTCCCTTCGTCTTCCCTGATATCACTCCATACCAGGGCGATGTATTGCCGCTGGATAGTATGGTTGAAAAATTCCCGTGCCAGCTTCCATTGGGCCAGTTCGTTTTTGGCGACCAGTAATAGTCCTGATGTGTTTTTATCGATGCGGTGGACGAGGTGGGGAGCGATGTCGGGATTGGCGGCGGCAGCAACCTGCAGGTGAAACACGAGGGCATTCACCAGCGTACCGGTGTAGTTGCCGTATGCCGGATGAACAACCATACCTGCGGCTTTATTGATGACAATAATATCGTCATCTTCATAAAGAATGTTTAATGGGATATTCTCGGGGATGATCTCAATTTCCTTTGGCGGGAAGCTCATCACGATGGAGATGTGGTCGCCGGGTTTGACCTTATAGCTGGATTTTGCAGGTTTGCCGTTGACGAGGATATTCCCTGCCTTGGCGGCTGTTTGTATTTTATTGCGTGAAACGTTCTCGATACGGTGCATCAGGAACTTGTCGATGCGCAGGAGTTCCTGCCCTTTATCGGCAGCGAAACTGAAATGTTCGTAAAGTTCACTTTGGTCGTCTGATAAAACGGGTATGTCGTCCATGCTTGAGGACATGTTGGATGATGAAGTTACTGCGTTATCTGGAAATTATCAGTTTGCCGGTACAAAATTTATTCCGTTGCATATCCCTGACTGTGAGAATATAGATCCCATTATCAAAGGATGAGATATTGAAATCTTTCTCAAAGGGTCCGTTATAGACCGATTGTCCCATGATATTATATACCCGGAGGTCGAACTGGTCAGAGTGGGCGGGGTCATCCATGTCTGGTGGCAGCATCAGGTTAATGGCCGTATATTTTGCCGGGTTGGGGTATATGGCAATCTGGTCAGCTTTGACAGGTATGTTAACCGGGTAGTCATGTATGGATTTACCGAGGAGAGGACGCATCAGCAGTGATCCCTGTTGGATGCTTTTTGTCCAAGTACCGGCGACATTATAGAAGATATTTTCCTGTGCCTGCCTGTTACGGTCAAAGCCGATGTTCAGGTTGTCGCTGGTGGTTTGTGCCCAGCCAACATAAAAAGGGCCGACGACAGGCACAACAGAGTCGCAGTAATAGGTGTAAAACTGGCTGAGGCTTTTGGAGTATTGCGGTTTGAGGCCTGTTTTGGAGTATATGACCTGGCCGGGGAGGCCATTGTCATCATTCCACACCATCAATGAAAAATATTGTTGGTTAGCACCTGTGCGGGTTTCGTTGAAGTACATCTGGACAGCACGCAGAGTGTCGGGTTTATTGAGGATAAAGCGGTATGCCAGCAGTGATCCGGCAGGTGTAAGCCCATAGCCTGCTTCGGGTAAGCCATCGTCATAGGCATAATAATTATAAAAGTTTTGCCGGAAACGTATGGTGTCGCCAAGGTTTTCGCTGGAACCGGTGCCGCTGGAAAGGATGTGGGTAATTGTAAAAGATGCACTGTCAGCATTATAAATTACAGGGTAGAAGCCAAAACATACAGGCGGCCTGCTGAAATTGATGTAATCAAGATACCCATCAGTATAAACGGGCGGGATATCCCAGTTACCCCGCAGGCATGAATCAAGCGGTACACCATGTTCATCCGACAGGATATACTTGTACGTCGAATTATGGCTCAGGGTATCGAGGTTGGTGATGACGATATCGATAGAGTCTTTCATCTCGGTGATCGGATCACTCATGTATTGTTTATATGGCATGGCTTCATAACGCCGCAGCATGCCGGGTGCGGCATCGACAAAACTCAGAAAGGAATAAGTCGTATCCGACCACTTACGGTTCATATCCAGGTATACAAAGTCGATATTCCAGTGGTCGACATTACTTTGCCAGCTTGGCAGCGAATTATCGGCGAGGCTGACATAATTTTTAAAACGGAAGACAAAGTATTTGCTGAAATATCGTGCACTGTCGGTAATGGGTATCATAACCTGATGGAAGTATGATAAAGGATATCCTTCTTTATAAAAGTTGGTATCCAGTGCCATTCCCGGAGTGCTCCAGATGTGATCCCATTCAATTTTTGGTTCAAACACTGAATCGCAGGGCAATGTCACAATATCACCCGCAATGAGCATCAGCTGTGCATTGTGCAACTGAAGCCAGGGATTTACCGAAACGTACACTGAATCATCGGGCAAGGGGCATGGCAACAGGATAGTGTCATTGGGATAATAGGTCTTTTCAATGGTCACCGTAATTGAGTCCATATAAGCAAAGACGCTGTCGCCGGTATAAACGCCAAATTCAAGCACCAGTGAATCGGTGGATTCAGGGGGATTACCATGACCCTGTGGCTGGAAGTAGAAGCTCAGGTACACTGAATCTCCGACAGTCATCGCATGCGGCACAGGATCGAAGACCGAATCAAGCCGTACAGGCCGTGAAGTCAGATAATCGGCAATGAAAGGCATAGGACCGGGAATGACGCCAGGATAGATCTCACCCTTCTCATTGATGGCATCAAGTGTCGCTGTTCCGATGTTGGGAGGATTTATAGCATACGTGGCATTTATGAAGGCATATTTATCCAGCCAGCGCAGCTGTGAAGGATACATGTCTTCTGAACTGAAATCGTCGAAAAAAGGCAGGACAACAGGAGTGAACAGGTTATTATCGACTGATTTCAGTATAGCGGCACTCTTAGGCTGTTGCGAAGCACGCAGCAAAGGATTATATTCCAAATCGGTGATGACCTCCTGTGCAGCTAAAGTAAACACCGACATTAAAAGCGAAAAAAATATGAAGAAATTCCTCATTTAATCTATGCTGTCATTTACACTATTTAAATAATCCAGGTTTATGCTATCCACCCTCAGTGTGTCTTTTCTGAAAAGTTTAATCAGTTCATCAAAGTTGAAATACCTGTCCGATCTGAACCATATCTCAACGGGTGTGCCCATTTCCAGTAATAGGTTTGTGGTGCATGAGGGCATCTGCTGGTATATCCGGGAATGCATCTGGTCTTGTTCATCCAGAAAATGCAGGTTGCCCACATTCAGTGAAGCCTGTTTGATGGCTGTAAGAGCCTCGGCTTCGTTGAAGCCTATCAGGCAGGGCACAGGTACTTTTGATCCCCGTTTGCCCACCAGCAGTTCTATGCTCGATCCTTTCTCGATCATGGTAGTAGGCTCAATGGTCATGCCGTTATATTTCTGGTCGAGTACGGCATTTTCGAATTGGCTGGGTACAAACTGCAGGTTGCCGGCTTTCAGTCCATAGGTCTGTAGCAATGACACGGCTTGGCGCAGTGACAATTCACGCAGATTAGGCATGCTGACCATTTCGGGCAGCATAGCGACCACAGTCAGATATATTTTCCTTCCTTTTTTAACCTTCGATTCAGGAAGAGGATCCTGCATGACAATGCTTCCTTTTTCTTTAGTGTCGTCATACACAGAATCTACGACGATGAAAGTAAGGTCATTATGCGATGGATCGTAATTCAGATCAGCCAGATTCAGCCCGGAATAATTTGGTAATGTAATCACTTCACCATGAAGGGTATAAAGTTTCAGCAACCTGAAAGTGATGAACAACAGCACACCTGTTAACAGGATGACCAATCCAAGGTTCTTGAAAAATGTCCTACTTTTCAGAAATTGCCAGAAGCTCATGTGTATTAACGCGAGATAAATTTGCTGCTTATGACCTTTCCCTCACGGAGGCTTTTTTTTAGTCAACCCCGTCGGGAGTGAGTCTCCTCCAGGCTTTGCACTATTTAACTTGAAAAACCTGATTTTATTGTAATACCCGGGCAAATATACGCATTATTCCATAGTTCCGTTGTTGGATGGTTGATTATTAGCTGCAAGCTACAAGCTTGGCGCTTATATTTTTGATTTTAAATTTATGTTTTTGCTTTTTAATCTTTAATTTTTGATTTGTATAGTGTTGCCTCTTGCTACATTTATATTATTTTTGAGAGCCTAACATGTGATGCCAGATGAAGAAGAATATTGCCCTTGTTACAGGTGGATACTCCGGTGAGCTGGAAATATCCCTGAAAAGTGCCGGAGTGGTCAAAGATCAGATAGACTTGGAGAAATATGAGGTCTACATGGTTTATATCGACAGGACAAAGTGGGTTTATATCGGCGACGGAGGAGAGGAAACGTCTGTTGACAGGAATGATTTCAGCGTCATCCTAAAGGGGAAGAAAATATTTTTTGATGCTGTTTTTATGGCTATCCATGGTACACCCGGTGAAGATGGCAAGCTGCAGGGTTATTTTGACTTGCTGGATATCCCTTATACCAGTTGCGGAACGACCACGTCAGCCGTGACATTCAACAAATATTTCACAAACCGGATAGCCCGTTGCCTTGGCTTGAATACTGCCGATTCGATCTTTATAACACGTTTTGATTCAATAGATGCTGATCATATTTTCCGTAGTGTAGGTTTACCCTGTTTTGTTAAACCCAATAACGGTGGTTCCAGCGTTGGCGTGACAAAAGTTGAACAAGCTTCTGAACTGCCTGCAGCCATCGAAAAAGCTTTCGGCGAAGACCATGAGATCGTCGTTGAAAATTTCATCAGTGGATTTGAAATCACCTGCGGGATGATCAATTTCAAAGGGGCAGATATCATCTTTCCCCTGACGGAAATCGTCAGTAAAAAGGAATTTTTTGATTATGAGGCAAAATATTCTGAAGGCATGGCTGATGAAATCACCCCAGCCAGGGTGACAGAGCCGATAGAAAAGGAATGTAAACGTATATCGGCTTATTTATATCATGAATTAAGCTGCCGTGGCATTGTCAGGTTTGATTATATTGTCAGTGGAGAACGGTTGTTTTTTCTTGAGGTGAACACCGTCCCTGGCCTGTCCGAAGCGAGTATCGTACCCAAACAGATCAGGACAATGGGAATGACACTCAGGGAAGTGTATTCGATGGCGATTGAGGATGCTTTCTGGAGAAGAAGTCTTCAGTCACCAGTCGGCAGTCGCCAGTAACCAGTTGACAGTCGCCGGTAACTTCAAAGACTGCTGACCGCCGACTGCCGACTGCCGACTATATTTTCATTCAGGTATTCAATCATCTTCCTTATCGCCATTGCCCTGTGGCTGATTTTATTTTTTTCTTCCAGGGTCATTTCAGCGAAGGTTTTATCGTATCCGTCGGGCAGGAAGACAGGGTCATAGCCAAAACCCATTGAACCCCGCGGTGATGTGATGATGCGGCCATTGACAATCCCTTCAAAGCGTGTTTCCTTTTCATCGATGACCAGGGATATGACTGTTCTGAAACGGGCTCTTCGGTCAGGAATATCATGCAACTCCTGCAGCACTTTCCGGATGTTATTTTCAAAATTTTTATCTTCTCCGGCATATCTTGCAGAAAGGACGCCAGGCCTGCCATTCAGTGCTTCAATTTCCAGACCCGTGTCGTCGGCAAAACAATTTTTACTAAAATTTCTATAAACAAAGAATGCTTTCTGTGAGGCATTATCCTCAAGGGTATCGCTGGTTTCGGGGAGTTCCTCATGGCAGCCTGCATCAGCCAATCCGATGATTTCAATGGCCGCTGATAAACCCTTCCTGTTTAAATGGGCTTCAATCAGGTTCCTGACTTCTGTTACCTTAAAGTTGTTATTGGTGGCGAAGACAAGGGTGAGCATGGGGAGTGGCGGTCGGCGGTCGGCGGTCGGCAGTCGGGGATTAATAATTTTACTGCCGACTGCCGACTGCTGACTGTCAACTATTTATTAATGGAAAGTAACTCTACTTCAAAGATCAAAGTCGAACCAGCTGGTATCGGTCCCACGGGATTATCACCATAACCCATTTGTGGAGGAACATACAGGATATATTTTGCACCGGGTTTCATGAGCTGTACGCCTTCGCTCCATCCCGGAATGACCGCATTAAGCTTGAAGGTTATAGGCTGGCCGCGGTCGTAAGATGAATCGAAGACGGTGCCGTCGACGAGAGAACCTTTGTAATGAACGGTGACGGAATCAGTTTTGACTGGATTTTTCCCCTGGCCGGGAGTGATAACTTTATATTGCAGGCCACTGGGTAATTCTATCACACCTTCTTTTGATTTATTTTCAGCCAGAAACACGGCGCTGGCTGCTTTTGTTTTCTGGAGGTTTTCCTGCTCTGCTGCTTGCTGTTTTCCCATTATTTCCTGCTGGAAAAGACCCATCAGCGAATCACTCACCTTTGGTGTAAATAATAGTTCTTTGCCTTCAAATTCATCTAATATCGCCTGGTAGATGATTTCTGCATTAAAATCGGTTGGAAACGTTTTCAGCTTGGTAGCGATATCTCTTCCAATGATATAACTAATGGTGTCGCTTCTGTTTTTCATTGCTGCTGATTTGCCTTTTTTCTTCTGGGCGCAACTTTCACTCATGAAGGCCATTACAAAAAGAATAGACAGACTTAGAATCGTGATTTTTTTCATGTGTTAAATTTTAAAATGAAGCGGCAAATATACAGAAGATTTAAAAGGAAAAGAGGTTTGAACAACAAATATGGAAAAAATATGATGTTTAAATCAGAAAAACCGGATTTTAATTGTCGACAAAGATTATTTTGTCATCCGGTATTGCTTCTCCCTCTCTAAACCGCATAAGTACCTGGGCAACGGCGATGACATCTTTCCGGCAATACTTCACGATTCTTGGCAAATCATGATCCTTCCAGTAAATGCGGCATATGTCGGCTCCTGTAATGTCATCCTTTGGGGTTGGGATATCCAGAATCGCTGTCAGCAGATCCAGTGACACATAGTTTTTATGGTCACCGAATTTCCATAACTCCATGGTATCCAGATGCCTTGTCTCCCAAGGCTTGCGGCCTGATGTATCCAGGATTTCAGGCATCCTCAATCCATTGATCATCATACGCCTGGCCAGAAACGGAAAGTCAAATTCCTTACCATTATGGGCACATAATAGCTTATCGGTCCTGTTGAAATAGGTTTTAAGGAGCGTAGCGAACTCTTCAAGAACAGGTTTTTCCTCCTCGCCATAAAAAGATTTGATCCGGAATTCCTGGCCTTTCAGAAATCCTGCCGAGATACATACCACCTTTCCAAATTCAGCATAAATTCCGGCCCTTTCATAAAGAGAAGCAGGTGTATCGTCATCCTTTTTTCTGATCCATTCAGCCTTATGATCCCATAGTTTTTGAAGCCCGGCCGGCATCATGTCATATTCAGGGTAACAGGGAACCGTTTCAATATCGATGATCAGGATATTTTCCAATACAACGTTGTTCAACATAATAGTAATTTAGTGCTTGTTTTATTTATTTATAAAATTAATCATAATCGCCTAAAAACCTCAACTGTATCATTTTTTTTCTGATGCATATCCGCTCCATTGAATCAGTTCTGATATTTTTTATCCTGATGTCTCTTTTTTTTGCCTGTAAAGAGAATAGTGATACTATTGATCCGGAAATTACGATTTTGTCACCCTCCGGTGATGGTAATTTTAATGTTTTTGACACTATTCATGTGCTGGCGTCGGTTTCAGATGAAACGGCTATTGAAAGCATTAAGGTTGCACTTGTAAACGATCATCTCACACCGGTCATTTATGGATTTTCCTATTTTCCGCAGTCGAAAAGTTTTACGATCGATGAACAGTATATCATCAACGATATTCATCTGGAAAGCGGGATGTACTTTCTGATGATCACAGCTTTTGATGGCGTGAATACAGCTAATGGTTATGTCAGGCTGAATATCACTGAAGTACCCATGGAATTGCAAAAGATTATCATACTGACAGATAGGCAGGATGACATTGACATTTATTCAGTAAAGAACAGCACTTCTGCGGAATACCTTTATACTGTGCAGGGTGATTATTCCGCTTCGGATATCAGTTCACGGCATCAGCAGTTATATTTTTCGGGTAATTATACGATAAATATGCAGGTTTATGATCTTGACGGTTTTGCTCCGCTATGGTCTGTTGAGCCCATGATCAATCCTCCGTTCCATTTAAAGAGGAATATATATTCGGATGAGAGCCTGGTTTTCGTTTCTTTCCGGAATGGTTTCATCAGGGCCTATGATGGAAGCGGGGTGATTAAATTTGCCACACCATTTTCGGATGTACTGTCACCTGCACGTGTTTTTCTGCATGATGATATTGTTCTTGCCGACATTGCTGAAAGATCAGGCTATAAGCGCTGGGTGTCGGCGTACTACCTGGTGAGCGGCGTACTGAAAGGGCAGGTTCAGTCCGGTATCGAAGTCATCAATTTTCATTATAAAGACAGCGATGAAGCCTACGTAGTGGGCAATACTTCAGCCGGTGGATGTATCAGGCTTTATAATACTGCGACGAATAACTTATCGGAGCCGCATACGTTTACATATGGCATGATCATGTCGAGTGTGGCTGTTGATCATTCTAATGTGATCATTGGAACAGAAAACGGGATATACTGGTACAGATATGACCACAATAGCCTCCTGCAATATGGGAATGCTTCTTCAGCCGGTTCGTTACTGTTTGATGGACTATTCAGTCAACTCTATGTTGTGCATGGTTTGCAAATCGAAATATATGGTTTTCCTGTGCCCGATCTTATCTCTACTATTACTATGGCTGATACCATCCGTAATGCCCATCTGTTATACAACAAATAATGATTTAGGATGGAAACACGTCTGATCATCACCGGTGACGGTTCTCACACTCTTTTTGTGCCTTCACTGAATGAGCATTATCATTCAAAATTCGGCGCCATAGCTGAGTCTATGCATGTATATATCAACAATGGATTGCTCTTTGTATCAAAGGTAGAAAAGTCGCTTTCCATTTTGGAAGTCGGTTTCGGCACCGGCTTAAACGCTTTCCTGTCGTGTATAGAAGCAGAAAAATGTGGATTAAATATTTCTTATACTGCTTTTGAACCTGATCCTGTTGATAACGAGGTCTGTTCAAAGCTGAATTATGGAGGTATTATACAGGAAACCGCAGGTGAGGAATGGTTTTTATCGCTGCATCGCCTGCCATGGAATAAAAAGGCCAGGTTCCGTGATAATTTTGAACTGCTTAAAATTCAACGCGAAATTTTAGATGGCAATCTGAACGACAATGAGTTTCACTGCATATATTTTGATGTTTTCGGGCCCCATGCGCAACCTGGGATGTGGACAGAAGAGGTCTTCAGCAAGTTGTTCTCATGTTTGAGAGCTGGTGGCATTCTTGTCACTTATTGTGCCAGTGGCTCTGTGAGAAGAGCAATGAAAAGTGCCGGTTTTCAGATTGAAAAATTACCGGGAGCACCAGGTAAAAAGGAGATGACACGGGCAAGAAAAATCATTTAATCTCGAAAAACTTATAATTCATAACAGGCTCTTCATGGGCCAGAACCTGGTCTACTATTGCCCAGGAGGGTCCATTGCGGCACCATTCCACGAACCTATCGAGCATGTCTTCCTCTCCTTCTGCGACAATGATCACCGAACCATCCGGCTCATTCTTTGCGTAACCGTTGATCCCATATTTCAGGGCAGTCTGCCGGGCAGAATATCTGAATCCGACATTTTGTACCCTTCCGTATATCCTGATATGAAGTAATTTGGTCATAATTAAGGATTCAGTCGTTTGACCATCAGGCTTTCTACCTTCTCAAATAAATGAACCGGATTGAATGACCGCCAGTTGATGTCGTCCAGCTCATCACTGAAGGCTATATAATAATCAATTCGTGCATCAAAAAATTCCCTGATGACGTGATCGCGGAATCCCACAGCGGCAATCCAGCCTTCTTCGATATCCTCTAACCATTCCTGGTAATACGAGTCATCAGAAGAATGAAAATTCAGGACATTTTCACCGATGAGGATAAATTTATTGATTTTAGCGTACTCAAGGTGTTCAATGATATTCCTTTTCAGGTACATAATGTCATTATGGAGTGTATCGTTCCATTCGCCCATAAGCTCTATAACGCAGAAATGTCTGGTATAATCAGCAAAGAGGATTTTAATATAGAGTGTTGGAGATCCAATATCATCCCACTGGGGATGAATATAATAATTATAAATGGTGTTTACACATTCGAATTCATTATAGACACGGCCATAGAACGGTGAATTTTCATCTTCGGATGCCACATAAAGGCTGCACCACAGATAAAATGGTTCGACGGTGTACATGTATATGAATTTGAAAGGACATCTTATCCTTTAGTTACATTTAAGAACTGTTTCGATCTGATATTTAGCCTGTTCGACAAAGCTTCCGAATTTTGCGTTTTTATAGGCAGAACAGGCAGCGGTTTTATCATTCTTACCCAGCTGGGCATTGCCCAGTTCAAAATAGAACTTAGCCCTGGCCTCCTTGGTATTGGCTTCCAGTTCTATGCCTTTCTGTGCTGAGGCAATGGCTTTATCCCATTCCGACAGATTATTATAAGCCACAGCATACAGGTAGTAAAGATTCGGGTCGGTGTCGTCATATCCCTTCGACATATCCAGCATGTCCAAGGTAGTTTTAAAGGATTTAGCTTTTACAGCATCATTGGCCTTGACCAGATAAAAGTCTTTCATAGTCTTTTTAGCCGCATTGGTTGTTTTTTCATCTGCAGTTTCTGTAGCATAGGCAATGGCCTTATCCATGGCATCCTTCATAGCTTCGGTATTATTCTGTTTCTTGAAGATCATACCTTTGGTAAGAAATGCCCGAGCATATTTCGGATTAAATGACAGGGCCTTATCGAGGTTGATTGTGGCATTGGCGAAATCCTCGGCTTTATAGAAACTATTACCCAGCGACAGATAAAGTTTAGAAAGGTTATCGATAGCTTTGCCTTTAGTTTGCTCATCGCCGTATGTTTCGGAAAATTGCAGGGCTCTCTCGAAATTCGCAATGGCCGAGTCAAGTTTCTGAGATGTATAGAGCTCGGAGGCATATTTGAACTGCAACGCAGGCAATTGTGTCTGCGCCAACTGACATACCTTAGCGGCTGCTGTGTCATTTACCTGTTTACACATGCCAACGACTTTTGTAAAACTGTCAACAGCAGCTTTTGTATTGGTATTGGCCACTTTGGCACCTTCATTATAAAGGTTGATGATTTCTTCAGCACTCTGGCTATAAAGTGTTAGCGACAAGCCGGCAAAAAGAATACAGGTGCCAGTTAATTTCATGACTGTGTTTTTCATAGGGTGATTGTTTGAATGTTCTGATTTTGAAACTATTTAATACCGCAATGTACGCAAAGGCTTGCGCAAAGATCGCAATGTTATCACACCCCTGCGGTCAGTTTTGCTGTACATAATGCCTGCAAAAATATAAAAATCCTGAAAGAAGGCATGCATAGGTCAATTTATATACCAAGGTTTTCTGTTGTCTTTCCTAAATTTTAGGTGATTAGAATATCTTCGGATACTTTCCCAGCAGGCTGGCCTGACGGCTTTCACTGGCAAACCGGTGGTCATTGAGAATTTCTTTCCTGCTGAATTTTATATCAGATTGTAAAAAGTCTGCCAAATTTTTTTTTATTTTATGCAACAAAATTACAATAAATAAGTTTAAATGAATGCCGTTATTATTAAAGCTAACCATTAAATATAATGGATAGATAAAATATATTATCTTTCTTTGACTAAGATTTGGATCGGGAAGTAGCTGAAATATAATATATTGCATTAATCGTAAAGGATCGTGAATTTGTGGCACGTAATTTCATTATACCTTTTCTTAATATAGAAACACTAATAAATATGTTATGAAGACCAGCAAAACGCTTTCTGATTTTGAATCAGAAGTTTTCGGCTACTATGAGCAATTAGTTAAAGGGAAAAGCGACGAAATGGCATCGGCGAAAGAGGATGATAAGGATTTTGATTGGTTTTGTCCGATTTAATTGTCTCCGATATTTCAAGATCATTCTTATAAAATTCAGGGTGCCGTATTTAGCCTGAATAATTCATAAATCCAAAATTCGGATAAAAAGCTATACTATTTCCAGGACGAATACAAAAAATTAGGCAAGCTGGGATAATTTGTAAGATATTGATGCAGTTTTTGTTTTGACAAAATTCATTGTTCAG
>JAPLDP010000019.1 GCA_026391695.1 Bacteroidota bacterium | reverse complement strand
TCACCTGAACAATGAATTTTGTCAAAACAAAAACTGCATCAATATCTTACAAATTATCCCAGCTTGCCTAATTTTTTGTATTCGTCCTGGAAATAGTATAGCTTTTTATCCGAATTTTGGATTTATGAATTATTCAGGTTAGTTATGTAAAGTATTTATTGATTTCGGCTATGTAATTTTTTTCTGATCGTCAACTTCTATTTGTATTGAAGTTTGAATAAAAATGAATCTGAGTTTCTTTGGAATAAAAGTACAAAATTCAAGATGCAATTGAAAGAAATATGTATGCCACAGAGAACATTGCTGTACGGTAAAAAGGCAGGAACAAGCCAAAAGCCTTATCAATATTGCGTCCCGATGGGACTTAAAAAAATTAGGGGTTGTTTATTGTTCTACCGATATTTGGTCCCTAACGGGACTGTCACGTAGGGACAAGATGTTGGTAGAAAGTAAATTACAAAATTGAATTAAGTCCCGTCGGGACGAAATAGAATTTTAACCGGACAATAGTGCACAGAGAATGAAGAATTCTGTTTAAAATTCTTGAAATCAGTAAATTTCTTCCTAAATATAGAATTCTACATTATAATCAGGATTGGTAGGGATTATTCAAATATGGGGATAAATAACAATATCTTGGATAACCGGGAAAAGCTATACCAGATTCCGGTAAATGTATCTTGTTATTTAATTTGAAACAGCAGTTTAATCCTTAAAAGGAAATGGCATTTTTATTAATTCGGAATTTAAAATATCGACAGGATCCCAATCATTGCCCCTTTTAACTACTGCGCCTTCGGCATAGTTTAAAAATATTGAATAGACAGGTTTGCGCAAATCTTCAGGTATATCGTCAAAAGATGAGCGGAAATTATCAAAACGAAGTTTTACGGTATTATAATGATGTTTAGCCATTTGGGAAGTCATCTTATTCTTTTGTAAAAGACCTCTCTCCATAAGAAGATAATACAGATGAGCTGCGTCAGGCCCGATTTGTTTGACACTGGCATTTGCCAGGCTCTTCAGGCAAAAGGCAATTTGCTCTTCAGTATATCCGCACCGTTCAGGGTTTTCATCAAGAGCTTTCATCATGCCAACAATTCTGCGGCATTTCTCGCAATACCCGCAGGGATAAAACCGGCCATCCTTTTGGTGAGCGGCATGACAGGATATCTGATGTTGCTGCAATTCAGGGTAACGCTTAACAAGGACTTTCATAATCAGCAACTCCGACAATGGCCTGATCAGTGAAAACTGGCTGATATTCCATCCTTTTTTGTAGAAGTACCGGCTCATGGTCTTGTCAAAATACGGGCTCTGGTCAAAGTATCCATTATAATGTTGTATGCCCATGAAGGAACATTTCTGTGTGGAATCATATTCATCGCCAATGATCAGCCGACCTGCATGCCGCTTAATAGCCAGGGGTATGGCGCCAAACAGAAATATGGCCACAGTCCAAAGCCGGATGGGATAATCATCAGCTCTGATATTCCTGAAATCTTGCCGGATAAATGGCATCTGCGTATTCATCCAGGAAAAGATGCGGTCGCTGTTGCACCATACACGACAGGTATTCTTTTCGATCTTCTGAAAATAGCGATACGTATTTAATGCAGTAAACCAATGCCTGCCCGATTCATTAATAAAAACCGGATACGGGTCCTTTTCAATCTCTTTGATGATACCGTATGTAAGAAGGCTGTCTTTACCACCACTGCTTAATATGACATGCCTGTTCGGATCACCTTCCAGAGTTTTCCTGCGGATTACTGATGAAGAATAAAGGGTATTAATAAATATTACAGAAGCTGCTGTGTAATCTTTTCTTTTTTCCGGCATGATGCCTTTGGCAATATCAGTCAGAAACGGGTTATCTCCAAGAATTTTTTTTATATAAATTTCCCTGGATGTATTTTCCATCATGTCGATGATAAAACGTTGATCAGCGGCATCGAAAAGACCATCAAAAATGATCTTCTCACAGAAGAGGCCATAATTCAAAGCGAGCTGGGCAAGAATGACCGATGCCAGGTTTTGGCTGAAGGCATCCCCGGGAGAAAAGACATTTTCTTTAAAAGTATAGATCAGGGTGCTGGATGATTGGCGTTTATCCTTTTGAGTAATGGTGTAAGGCGCCCTGATACTATTATATTTGATATGAACAGGACCGACTTGCAGACTTTCAAAAACGACCAGAGTTTTAATGGATTTCTCTTCCAATCTTACAATCTTTTAATATGCGGGATAATGACCTCCAGCAATCTGTCAGGGCCATCAGCGAGAACATCGAAAGCCGGTTTGCCGGTCTCAGCTGAAATCCGCAGGCATTCGTAGGGGATCTCTTCCCTGGTCATGTCTTCATGGTTTATTGTAACAGCGATGACTTTGGTACCGGATATAATCTCTACAGCTTTGATCTGGTATTCCAGCGGTTCAATCTTATACTGCGGGAATCCGTCATACAACTGTCTTCGTGGGGCATGTTGCAGGATGACAAAATCGGGTCTGACAGCAGCGAGTATCTCATATCCTCCCGGATAGGCCGGATTCAGAAGGCCACCCTGTCCTTCAATGATAATCGCATCAGGATGTTCATTCTCCCAGGCAGAATAAACGGCATGTTCAATTTCCCCGGTGAGAAAATCATTGATAAGGGTATCAAGCATGATGCTGTACTTCGCGCCCTGGAGCCAGGCGGTTTGTCCTGTCCCGATCAATTCAGCCTTAAAACCCGCCTTCCTTAAACCCTGAACAATAAGCCATGCCGTTGTCCTTTTACCAATGGCTGAATCGGTACCCAGTACGGCAAGTTTAAGACATTTGACATCCAGAATTTTTGCGGTATAAAAGTGCAATTCTTCTATCGGAGGACTTTTACGGATATCTCTGATTTCCAACCCTTTGCTTTCAGCTATGGAGATCATTTCAGAGTCCTGCGAAAGAAAATCGTGTAATCCGCTGTCGACATGAAGACCATTTTTTAATGCAACCTTAACATCCTCCTTAGCCTGTTGGTTCAACCTTCCACCGTCGGGTGCCAGTCCGATGACAAGACATATGGGAACGATTTCTTCTTTTAATGCTATGTTGATAGCCTCTTCAATTGATCCCACCACCGGAATATTGTTGTTTTGTCCGTCAAGCACCTGACCGGTATCCTGGCCGGCATATCTGGAATCGACTACTGACAGTACCCGGTATCTTTCGGTAAAACGCACCAACCCATGTGTTGTCTTTCCATTTGGGGTATTAAAAGCACCCTGGCAATAAACGATGGCATTTATCTTCATGATGGCATTATTTTCTGCCAGTCAGCACTGCAACATACCGGTCGCCTTCCATAGGTTTCTTTTTATGTTGTTCAAGCAGTGCGATGAGGCCGGCAGTGGAGGCAGGTAAAACACTCAAGCCTTCTTTTTCCCTCAGTAACTTTGAATAATATGACAGCTTCGTGTCGGTGATATCTGATGCCCAACCGCCGGTTGAACGAATTGCCCACAGGGCTTCATCTCCATCATATGAATGCCAGTTGATCAATGGTTCATTAACGGATGTCTCTTTGATTTTCTGAGGTTCCAATTCTGCACAGGTTTCCAATCCTTTTTGAAAGGAATAAATAATAGGGTTTTTCCTGTATGATGAACCTGCAACAATAAGAGGTATCCGTGATGTTTTTCCTCTTTTATACAGAGTCGAAAATCCACGGTGTATTCCTGCCAGCATGGTGCCATTCGATACCGGAACGGCTATTGCTTTAGGTGCATCTCTGAGGGTATCATATATTTCGTATGCTATTTCAGCATAACCAGTAAGTTGGATGTGGGTATTTACCCCACCGGGATTGGCATCATAATATTCCTTTTCAAGTGCCAGTTGCCTGGAGAAAGCGACCGATTCTTCATAACTTCCATGGGTACGGATTATTTCAGCATCCATATCTTCCATTTCCCGAAGACGTTTTGGATGATAATTCTCAGGAATACAAATAACACATCGAAGGCCTGCCAGTTTTGCCGATAGAGCGGCTGAGGCACCGTAATTTCCACATGTGGCAATGGTAATGGTGTCAAAACCGCGTCGCAAGGCATCCAGGCTTTGTAAAAAGGCAATCCTGTCCTTCTGTGTACCTGTTGGATTACCTCCTTCGAACTTCAGGTATATCTGCCTGAGGTTTGCTTCGCGTTCCACATTGCGCGCTCTTGTAAGAGAAGTATCACCAACTTCGATATTGATGATATCCTCATACATCTCAAGCCTGTCAATTAACGGATTTGATAAGTCTCTGACGATTTCGCTGAGTTCCTGTGTCTCTTTGGATATAACTGTTCCAAATCCCGAAGCACCATCGATCAGATTATAAGGCGTATGAACCGACTGCCCGTTTACTTGCTTTATTTCCAACACACCCTGTATTAAACGGTTGATAAATATTTATTGCTGGCCTCATTTAGTTGGTCAGGCATAAAACGAAAACGGGCAAAATTACATTTTTTAAAATTCAATTCGATTGTATGGTAAAAAAAATGACAAATTGTTGAAATCTATTATGTAATGTTAAAATTCGAGAGAGTACATGTCTATTGTTGTTGAACAAATTACTGTAAGCACTCAGGTAAGCGTTCTGATAAGGATAGAAAACATATCATCTAATTTAAGCGAGAGTTATTATCATTTTACTCAAATACAGTATCAAAATTTTAAGTAATTTTGCCAGCCATTTAAAACAAAATGTTCAAGGTGAAATTTTCGGTTTGTGCAATGCACCATGAGAATCGAAGATTTTAATTTGATAAAACGAAAACTGCGGATGTGGCGGAATTGGCAGACGCGCTAGACTTAGGATCTGGTGCCGCAAGGCGTGGGGGTTCGAGTCCCTTCATCCGCACTTTCAATATAAATAAATTTTTCACTCTAATTTAATACATGAATGAACATCTCACATGAAACCACGGGCGACCTGACTGCCACAATAAAAATTGAAATCCCGGCTGGAGATTATCAGGAGGAGGTCGAAAAGGTACTGCGAGAGCATCGCCGCAAAGCCAGTATGCCGGGATTCAGGCCAGGCCATGTGCCCTATGGCATGATCCGCCGCATTTATGGCAACAGCGTACTGGCTGAAGAAATCAATAAACTGATCACCGCTTCACTTGACGATTATATCAAAAAAAATGAATTTGATATTATAGGTATCCCTATTGTCAGCAAAGACAAAAGTAAAGAACAGGATTTCGATAAACAGTCTGATTTTGAGTTTTACTTCGATATCGGATTGACTCCAAAATTTGCCCTGACTCTGACTGAAGATGTAAAAGTCAACCAATATATTATCACCTTTGATGACAAAATGGTTGATA
This sequence comes from Bacteroidota bacterium, assembly GCA_026391695.1. Taxonomy (NCBI): domain Bacteria; kingdom Pseudomonadati; phylum Bacteroidota; species Bacteroidota bacterium. Next base: position 48,821 of record JAPLDP010000019.1, on the reverse strand, counting down.
ACCAAATCACCGAATATCAGTACCGGTTTGGTAAATCAGTTATTCCCGATGCCATTGGGGAGGATGATATCTTAAGGGGAGATATCGCCGAACTTGATGAATCGGGAACTATCAAGGAAAATGGCATAAACAAGTCTACATCATTGATGGTTCGTTACATAAAGGATGAAACGATTAAATCCATGTTTCTGGGTTCAAAGGCCGGCGATAGGGTTAGATATAATCCACTGAAAGCCTCTGAAAGCACCGCTGATACTGCATCTCTTCTCGGCATCACAAAAGAAGAAGCTGAAAATCTCACTTCCGATCTTGAGTTTACGATACATGAAATCAGCAGGTTTGAACCAGCACCTGTGGACCGGGCACTGTTCGACAAAGTTTATCAAAATCATTACATCACAACTGAAGAAGATTTCAGGACAAAAGTCAGACAGGATGTAGAAGCCAGACTCCGTTCGAACAGCGAAGGAAACTTTATGTCAACCGTGGTCGACATTTTAATGAAGCAGGCAAATATTGAGTTACCGGATGACTTCATCAAACGCTATCTGGTCGAAACAGGGAAAGAAGGACTCACAGCTGAACAGGTGGAAAAAGACTATGACAAATATGCCCGTTCGATGAAATGGCAACTTATCGAAAATAGGCTTATAAAAGATTACAACCTGGGAATAACTGATGAAGAGAAAAGGAATTATATCCGGAATTATTTTAAAGGGCTTGGTCATGACCACGAACATGAGCATGAGGAATATCACGGTAAGAATGAAAAAATGGAAGAACTGGTCAATCTGATCATGCAAAATGAAGAAGAGGTACGCAAAATTAACGACTACCTTTATGACACAAAGCTAAAAAACCTGTTCAAAGACAAACTTGGAGTCATTGAGAGTGAGGTGTCATATGAAGATTTCATTAAATTAGCATCAGAATCCAAACCATAATAAAATAATCTTATGAAGCCCGATGAATTCAGAAAATATGCCGTTAACCACAGAGGCATCAGTAGCTTAAATCTTGACAGTTATACCAAACTTATTGGCAATTACATATCACCAACCATCATTGAGGAACGTCAGCTCAATATAGCAACGATGGATGTTTTCTCCCGGTTGATGATGGACAGGATTATTTTTCTCGGTGTACCGATTGATGATTATGTTGCCAATATCATTCAGGCCCAGCTTCTATTCCTGGAATCCTCCGATTCACGGAAAGATATCCAGATCTATCTCAATACGCCCGGAGGATCAGTATATGCAGGCTTAGGTATTTATGACACGATGCAATACATAGCACCTGATGTGGCGACGATTTGTACTGGCATGGCAGCATCCATGGGGGCCATATTGTTATGTGCCGGAACAAAGGGAAAGCGGACAGCCCTGAAACATGCCCGGATACTTATCCATCAGCCCATGGGCGGTGCTGAAGGCCAGGCATCCGACATTGAGATCACAGCCCGTGAGATACAAAAAATTAAAAAAGAACTATACGAAATCATAGCCTTTCATTCGGCACAGCCATATAAAAAGATATGGAAGGATGCTGACCGGGATTTCTGGATGACTGCTTACGAAGCCAAGGAATATGGCATGATTGACGAGGTTTTGATTCGCACAAAACAATAAAATATTGGAAAAGTCAGGAACCAAACTCCTGCATTTACGTATGAAGTAGCTGTATGGCCAGAAGTTTTGAAAGATGTTCGTTTTGTGGCAGGCCGAAAAAGGATACCAATGTCCTCATTGCCGGTCTGGATGCTCATATTTGTGACTATTGTGTTGCTCAAGCCCAGGCCATCATTGATGAAGAGGTCACTCCAAAGAAGAGTGAAAAATTCAGCCGGATTAAATTGCATAAACCTGCTGAGATCAAAGCCTACCTTGACCAATATGTCATCGGTCAGGAAGAGGCAAAAAAGATCATCTCAGTAGCTGTCTATAACCATTATAAACGAATTTCACAACCCATGGATCCGGGTGATGATGTTGAAATTGAAAAATCCAATATCATAATCACCGGTGAAACAGGTACTGGTAAGACATTGCTGGCCCGGACCATTGCCAAGATGCTGCATGTACCTTTCTGTATTGCCGATGCCACTGTGCTCACCGAAGCAGGTTATGTGGGCGAAGACGTAGAAAGCATATTATCCCGTCTTTTGCAGGTTGCCGATTATAATGTTACATCAGCAGAGAAGGGAATTATTTTTATCGATGAAATTGATAAAATATCGCGTAAAAGTGACAATCCATCGATAACCCGTGATGTTTCAGGCGAAGGTGTCCAGCAGGCTCTGCTCAAACTATTGGAAGGATCCATCGTTAATGTACCACCCCAGGGTGGAAGAAAACATCCTGAACAGAAATTCATTCAGATCAATACACAGGATATACTTTTCATTGCAGGAGGAGCATTTGATGGCATCGAAAAAAAAATCGCTTCAAGGCTTCAGACTCAAATAATCGGTTATAATGCAGCCAGGATAAAGGATTCGGTTGACAAGGATAATCTCTTACAGTACATTGCTCCCATGGATCTGAGGAGCTATGGCCTGATACCGGAAATTGTTGGCCGTCTGCCCGTCATAACTTATATGAATCCCCTTGATCGCGTTACATTGCGCAGAATTCTTATTGAACCGAAAAATTCAATTATTAAGCAATTCATCAAGCTCTTCGCAATGGATCATATAAAACTAAGCTTTAATGATGCCGTACTAGATTATATCGTTGATAAGTCTATCGAATTCCGCCTCGGCGCCCGTGGATTACGATCCATTCTTGAGGCCATCATGACTGACGCGATGTTTGAGTTGCCCTCTGACAATTCAACAAAGGAAATTCACATCACCTCCGATTATGCTGAGGATAAGTTAAGAAAAACCAATACTGCCCGGCTGCGAGTCGCTTAATAACCTCTTCAGAATTTAATCATGGTACAATTCTTGCCAAAGAATTCCATTTGCATTATGAAAACCATCACATTCTTTATATTTCTTTTAATGTTTTCTGTCGCTTCATTCTCACAGGAATATTACACTCATTATGCCCTCATCCGGACCACACAGGGGGATACTCTTTACGTTATGTCTTTACCGACAGTCAATATTTATGGTAAAATTATTTTTAAGACGAAAGGAGAATCGAGACGATTTGATAAACTGGCCCGAAATGTCAAGAAAGTATATCCTTATGCTGTTCTGGCAAGAGAGAAGCTTGCAGAATACAGTTCACTCCTGGCAGATGTGACAAGTGATAAGGAAAGACGTGCACTCATGCGACAGGCGGAAAAGGAGTTACAGGACCAATATGGTGAGGAACTGAAAGAACTGACTTTTACTCAGGGTATGATCCTGATTAAATTGGTGGACAGGGAAACAGGCGATACATCTTATGAGCTCGTTGAAGAACTGCGAGGCAAATTTGTCGCTTTTTTCTGGCAATCTCTAGCCCGCATTTTCGGATATAATTTAAAGACCAAATATGATCCCTCCGGTGAGGATAAGGACATTGAAACTATTGTTCTGATGATTCAAAACGGAACGATTTAATACTAACACATAAGCTTTGGAAAATTGATAAAATTACTGACTGCCGACTGTCAACCGCCAATAGTCAACTGCACACTACCTCCCCCTGCCCTGAATAACAATCAATATAGTATAGATGAGAATCTTAAAGTCCATGGCCAGAGACATGTTCTCAATATAAAGCAGGTCAAATTTAAGCCGTTCGATCATCTGGTCGACATTTTCAGCGTAACCGTATTTAACCTGCCCCCATGATGTAATTCCCGGCTTGACTTTTTGAAGCATACGGTAATGAGGGGCTCGTTTGACGATCTGGTCGATAAAAAACTGTCGTTCAGGGCGAGGACCGACAAGGCTCATATCACCGATCAGAACCGAATAAAACTGTGGAATTTCGTCTAACCGCACTTTACGAATAAATCTGCCAAAAGGAGTTATCCTTGGATCGATTTTGGATGATAACAAAGGCGTACCCTTCTCCGCATTGCGGTACATCGACCGGAATTTATGCATCTTAAATGGTTTACCATGAATGCCAACCCTTTCCTGCGAATAGATAACCGACCCACTTGAGGAGAGTTTTACACCCAGGGTAGTAAAAATATATGCAGGCGACAGAACCAGCATGGCAATTAAAGATACAACAATATCGATGAGTCTTTTGAGTGACTGTTGCCATGCCGGCATGAGTTCTGAAGAGATCTGAATAAGCGGTGCTCCAAAGATCGAGGATGTCTTCACCATGCCCATCATAATATCCTGCATATCCGGTATAACCTTAACGATAACATCCAGATCCTCAAGTTCAGTGATGATCTCCTCCACTATTTTATGTTCCGGCTCCTCTACTGCAATGATCACCTCTTCTATCCTACAGGATTCAATGATATTTCTCAGATCCTTATAATAACCCAGATGAGGCAAATGTCCGGCCAATTTAAAATTATCAGCATCAAGCACTCTAACAAAACCTATAAACTTATTACCACTTGATTTAACCTGGTTCTCGATTTCCTTATAAATATTTATTGCATTACCGTTGCTGCCGATAATGATGGTATTGAAGCCCAGGGCTCTGTTATGTATATTACGTACAGTAATGGTTGTTAGAACAAGCCTGAAAAAATAGGTGATGGAAAAATGCAGGCCATAAAGCACAAGGAATGACTGATAGTAAGTTTTATAAGAAATGACAATATCATCCAAAATGAGAGCGAAGAATATAAAGATCACGCCTATCAGAGAGATTAACAATGTTTGACCCAGTTCACGCAGACGGGCCTTACGGTAAATATCATTATAGGCTCCAACCAGGATGTAAAGTATAAGCCAGAAAACCGGAACGATCAGTATCCCATAATAAAAATTGTGATCGGAAAATATTTGAATTAGGTTGGCAACTATCTGATCATCAATTTTATACTTTCTGTAAAAAAAGAATAAACTCCAGGCGATTGCAGCCGATAATAAGTCGGCAATAATGTATTTGGTTACCTGTAATTTTTTATTCATCATCAATTGGTTAGTGTAATAATTTCAGGTTATCGACCATTATCACAGGTTCAGTCACGTCATCCTGCTTTAAAGCCCCGATAAAGACATTATAATCAATAGCTGAAGTGTGGTTATTGACAGCATTTGTCAGGTTGATATAAATTTTTTTCCAATTATCCGTTGCATTCAATACGACAACCGGTGACTGAACAGCCTGTGAATATTCATTAGCAAATATACCAACTGTTAAATTATTATTTGTTCTGAAATTCATTTCCAGATAGACATCCTCACCAGTTCTGGGCAGGACATAAGCTTCCTGTGTAAGGGCTTCGAAAAAAATCCGGATATCATCCATATATACGATACCGGAATACTCACCTTCAAAAACATCACCAAATTGCGAAGTAACCCTTACGGTGGTATCACTCCGGCTCGACCTGACCAGTGAGGACTGACCATCTTCGAAATCCTCTACCCAGTCAAAAACGGTAAAATCTTTATATTTTACAACAGGGTAGATAATAATGACACTGTCCTTCACCATGTTTATCTCTTTGCTGTAAGATTCATAGAACGGGTATTCCCCGCGGGTACCGGCGATGCCGTTAATTTTTATTCCGGCCCTTATCTTTAAAGTATGCAATCCGTCTTTCAGAACAGGAAACTGCACAGGTAATTCAAAAGCACCTAACAAATCTTCATCCACATAAACCCAGGCATCAGTGATATTATGCGACAATGACCCTTCCGCACTGGCCAGATCAGGATTGGATATCAGTTTTATGGTATCAATCCGGATATAAGAAGGGATCAATGCTTCCGGATCCTCCGGTTTACAGGAAGATAAAAATAACAGGAACAGAAACACAACCGCTATAGTACATACCAATGGCCTCAACTTGCCGGTCTCAAGGGACAAATGTCGATTCAAATTCAACTTCCAGAAAAACGGACAGTCCGTTTTTATATTGCTGATCCGGCTCAAATTAAACAAATTATCTTTCTTAAAACGAATCAAAGATTATTAGGTAAGAACCTGATCTTGTCCATGATCTGGTATGCAATTTCCAGTGCCTGATAACCATCGCTAATAGTAACAGGAGGATCGCTATTTTTGATGATGGCTTCAGCAAAACACTCCAGTTCATGCTTTATCGCATTAACAGGCTTTATCTCAGGTTTTTCAAAATAGATCTCCTTTTTCCCTTTACCATTGCCCAAATCGATGATCATAGACAGCGGATTGGGTTTACCCTGAAGGACATCCTGTAATCTGATAATCTCAACAGATTTTTCAAAAAAATCGACTGAAATATATGCATCTCTCTGAAAGAAACGTGTTTTCCTCATATTTTTCAATGATATTCTGCTTGCTGTGAGATTGGCCACACAACCATTATCGAATTCCAATCTGGCATTGGCTATATCGGGAGTATCGCTGACGATTGCCACGCCGCTGGCATTTATCTTTTTCACATTGGACTTAACCACGCTTAGCACAATATCAATATCATGTATCATGAGATCGAGGACGACAGGCACGTCGGTTCCTCTGGGATTAAACTGTGCCAGCCGATGTGTTTCAATGAACATAGGATGATTAAGGAAGGGTTTAACGGCGAGGAAGGCAGGGTTAAAACGTTCGACATGCCCCACCTGCACTTTAACGCTGGCCTCATCGGCGATTTTCATAAGTTCCCTGGCTTCTGCAGGTGTAGCCACAATCGGCTTTTCAATAAAAACATGCTTTGATCGTTTCAGAGCCTTTGAAGCACAGTCGAAATGCGAAAGCGTTGGTGTCACAATATCCACAACATCCACAGCTTCAATCAGGTCGGTCACCGAACTGAAATTCATCAGGCCAAACTCACTTTTAACCTGTTCAGTAACTAACTGATCCGGGTCATAAAAACCTGCCAGATAAAAATCATCAACCTCCCTGATACATTTGATGTGTATTTTCCCCAAGTGGCCTGCGCCTAAAACACCAATTTTTAACATAATACGATTTTTTGCAAAAGTACAGTTTTTGGTCAATGAAATTATTAATTTCGTGAGAATTTAATGCCCCTAATCATTCATGGTCATACTATCTTGATCGATTCATATAAACATAGAGGTCTCAGGAAACAGCTTATTGACAGCCTGCGTTTTAAAGGTATTGCCGATGAGAAGGTGCTGAAGGCGATGGAAGAAGTCCCGCGGCATTTTTTTTTCGATTCCTCATTTCTCAAATATGCCTATGACGACAAGCCATTCCCAATAGGTTCAGGGCAAACCATTTCACAACCTTATACTGTCGCTTTCCAGACTGAGCTGTTGGATGTAAGAAAGGGCGATAAAATCCTTGAAATCGGCACCGGTTCAGGTTATCAGGCTTGTATACTGGCCCGCCTGGGAGCAAAGGTTTTTTCGGTTGAACGTGTGAAAAGCCTTTATTCGAGGGCCAAATTCCTTCTGGGAGAAATGGGCTATTCAAACATTAAAATCTTCTATGGTGACGGCTACAAAGGGCTCCCCGCCTTTCAGCCTTTCGACAGGATTATCATCACAGCTGCAGCACCTTTCATTCCTGAAGTACTTATCGATCAAATCAAACCTGGAGGTATGATTGTACTCCCTCTTGGAGGAGGCGATGTACAGGTTATGACGCGTGTAATTAAAACAACCGGGCAGGATTATATAACCGAAGATCATGGATTATTCCGGTTTGTTCCGCTGCTTTCGGACAAAGAGGAAGGGGAATAGCCTTTTATTTCACTTGCGGGCTTTTTTCAATGAATCATAGAAAACCTGTTGAATTTTTGTGCGGATATTCTTCTCGATTAGTTTATTATTTAAGGCTGTCGGATAAACGCGGTTTGAAAGGAATACATAAACGAGTTTGTTTTCCGGGTCAGCCCAGGTATAGGTTCCCGTGAAACCGGAGTGTCCAAAGCTTTGTGATGAAGCACTGCCACATGCCGGTCCATTATTGTCTGCCAATGTATCCGGTTTGTCGAATCCCAGTCCCCTGCGATTCCTGTTGTATGGAAACTGTTGTTTGGTAAATTCCACTACCGTAGCGCTATCAAGATATCTTTGACCATTATATTGGCCGTATTGCAGTAACATTTGCATGATAATCAACAGATCGTTGGCATCAGAGAACAGTCCTGCATGGCCCGAAACTCCTCCAAACATGGCAGCGCCGGGATCATGAACATCACCATGGATGAGTTGGTGGCGGAAAACTGTATCAATCTCGGTAGGCACAATTTCCATCAGGTCAAAATGGTCTCGTGGACAAAAGCACATGGTATGCAGTCCCAGAGGTTTATAGAAATGTTCTTGCACATAACTGTCGAAAGGCCTGTTGGCCACATTCTCGATAATTCTTTTTAACAGATAGAAACCCAGATCACTGTAAACATATTCTTTTTTCGTCAATAAAGGGGAAGCTATGATCGTATCGTACATCATCCATGGATAATCACGGTGTATAAATAAGTTCTCAGCAACACGGTAAGGAAATAACGTTGAGTATGTTTTACTAAAAATGGAAGTATCAGGAAAGCCGTCATGAAGGATATTTTTATAAAAGGGTATCCACGGTTTCAATTGAGCCTGGTGGGCCATTATCTCCCTGATTGTCAGATCCGCTTTGTCTGTTCCCCGTGCAAAAGGCAAATAATCCCCGACTTTCATGTCAAGATCGATCTTACCCTCCTCCTCCAGCTTCATCACGGCAAGTGTGGTAGCCACAATTTTAGTTACAGATGCCAGATCATACAGGTCAGTGTTTTTAACCGGGTCAAACTTGTTATATGTGTGATAGCCGAATGACTTCTGGTAAAATACCTTTCCATCCACTGCGGCCATGATCTGGCATCCCGGAAAGACACTGTCAGCTATGGATTGCAAGACCAATGTATCTATGTATAGCAATTCCTCCGGTTTTATGCCAATTTCCCCGGGTACAACATAAGTCAGCCCGGAATTGCCTACAGTAACAATGCCGGTATTAACTGGAAATTCATGGGAACCCGTAACAGGGAGCTTTCCTCTGGCGGCAAGACTGCCAAAGATGATCTGAGCAGAAACTTCCTGGGCATCAACAGAATTCTGGTATGAAACCAGCAATACATCAATATTCTTAATATCTGTGAACTGCGACAGCACATAAGGACTGCCAAAGATATCCAGAATGACATTTTTCTTTTCCAGTATCTGGTTAATAAAGGAAACCAGCTGGGTGTTTATGCCAAAACCTTTATCAGGGGAATTGGTGAGATTATGCAATGAAATGATGACCAGGTTATATGGCCTTAAGAGTTCAGTTACCGAATCCGCGTATTCATCAAGGCCGTGAAATGAATGGCAGAAATGTTGGACATGTACAAAGTTGCTCAGCATAGTCTGAAAGGGAGTGATACTTTGACTCCCGAGTGACAATGAAGCCAGATTGAGGCTATCCGTATCATCTAATGGAATAAGATTATTCGTATTTCTGACAAGAGTGACGGAGGATTTGTATATCTCCCGGATGATGGTTTTGCTGCGGGCATTGTTCAGATCTTCTGTCAGCCCCCGTATAATAACAGGTTTGTAATCAGCCAGACCTGCCAGGTATTTAAATGTCAAAACATTTCTGCATCTTGATATGATATCGGATTCCTTAATAAGTCCGTTTCTAACTGCCTGTTTGATGCTTTTAATGGCGGTGGGAACATCCTGAGGAAGAAGCAGGATATCGTTACCAGCCCTGAAAGCCTGAAGTTCGATATCTCCCGGTTTAAAATAATTGGTGACGCCCTGCATATCGAGTGCATCAGTGATAATGAGGCCTTTGAATCCCATGTATTCACGAAGCAGGCCGTTAACAATGGGCTGCGATAAGCTGGATGCCAGATTCCTTGTTGTGTCGTAAGCCGGCAGGAACAGATGAGCCATCATGACTCCCGCAGTACCTTCATCAATAAGCTGCTTAAACGGTACCAGTTCCAGGGAATCCAACCTGCTTTTGGAGTGTTTGATTACAGGCAAGGTATAATGTGAGTCGCTACCGGTATCGCCATGTCCCGGAAAGTGTTTGGCAGTAGCCAGCACGCCATTGTCCTGCAAGCCATGCATATAAGCGAGACCTTTACCGGCAACATTCGTTTTGTCCTCCCCGAAGGACCTGTAATTGATGACAGGATTATGCGGATTATTATTTATATCCACAACCGGCGCCAGGTTCATATGAACACCAAGACGCCTGCATTGCCTGGCGATTTCCGAAGCCATAGCATAAACCAGGGTATCACTGTTCATAGCCCCAAGTGTCATCTGGTACGGAAAAGATATCGTGCTATCGAGACGCATACCCAGCCCCCATTCGGCATCAAGTGATATTAACAATGGCACCTGAGCTTGCGACTGATAAATATTGGTAAGAATTGCCTGTCTTACCGGTCCTCCCTGGAAAAAAGTCAATCCTCCTATTCCATATTTGCGGATGAGATCCATAATTGCTTTCTGATGCTCCGGGCCCTTATTTGAGTAAGCTCTTACGGAAAGTAACTGAGCGATTTTCTCATCAAGAGATAATGAATTCAGAACGGAGTCGACCCAATGATCGGCAACCTTCGTTTTATATCCACTTATTTGGATCGTATTCTGCGCCAAAACAGCAGGAACAAAACAAGATAAAAACAGTATAATGGTCAGACCCGGATAAAAATTGCATCTCATAAGCGTTAATTATAACGGGATTTCAAAAGTAATGATTAAAATTCTAATCATCCTCTCTGCGTTAGTCATCAATTTTACATAAATTTGAACACTATGACATAGAGATTTACGTTTTAATCGTATCTGAAATTAGACTGAAATAATTAATTATTAGTTCATAATTAAAAATTGAAAGCCAGATTATTTACCGGAATAATGCTCGTACTCTGTTTGGGTTCACTGATTTCTGTATCCCAGACTAAGGAATCTGTTCCACCACCTCTGACGCGCATTCTGTTTGTTTTCGATGCTTCACAGAGTATGTCAGGCACCTGGCAAAGCGGTATAAAACTAAATATTGCCCGCGATTTACTATCGCGTATCATCGACAGCCTTAAAAGCGTGGAGAATCTGGAAATGGGGCTTCGTGTATATGGACATCAGAAACCAGTTCCACCACAGGATTGCAGTGACACACGACTGGAAGTACCCATTAGCGAAAATACCAGTGATAAAATTGAAAATATCCTTAAGACACTGATACCCAGGGGAACAACACCCATTGCCTATTCACTTGAGCAGTGTGAGAGAGATTTTAATCCCTGCGATAATTGCAGGAACATTGTTGTTCTTATTACAGACGGTGAAGAGGAGTGTGATGGTGATCCTTGCGCTGTTTCAAGGGCCTTACAGAAAAAGGGTGTTTTGCTGAAGCCATTTATAATTGGTATTGGCAGGGATTTCAGCGCTGACTTCGGATGTGTCGGAACTTATTTTGATGCTTCCACGGAAAGGAATTTCCAAACTGCTCTTAAAGTCGTCATTTCGCAGGCCCTCAATTCCACGACAGCCCAAGTTAACCTGCTTGATACACGCGGCTCCCCTACCGAAACAAATGTAAATATGACCTTTTATGATAACTTATCCGGTTTTGTTAAATATAATTTTATCCATACCCTGAATAACAAGGGATTACCGGATACTTTAGTCATTGATCCACTGGTCACATATAATATTGTGGTGCATACACTTCCTCCGGTGAAAGCTGACAGCGTGAGGCTGACACCAGGATTGCATACCATTATTGCGATCGACGCTCCACAGGGATCACTGAAACTTAAAGTCGGCAATAATGATATGACTATCATGGATCTGAACAGCATAGTACGACAGGATGGCAAAATAGAAACTCTTTATGTGCAATCATTCGGTACAACCAGAAAATACCTGACGGGATTATATGACCTGGAAATTTTATGCCTTCCTCGAATGATAGTTGAAAATGTTGAAATCAACCAAAGCCATACGACAACCGTTGAAATACCCTCGCCTGGCATTGCAGTCATTCAAAAGTCAGTGTATGGCTACGGCAGCCTGTATGTCGAAGAAAACAACCAGTTGAAATGGATTTATGACCTGCGTGAAAACTACCTTCAGGAATCGCTGATGCTGCAGCCCGGCAAGTACAGAATTGTATTTAGATCCAAGTACCTCAACCAATCGATAAATACTATTGAAAAATCATTTAAGATTGATTCAGGGGGGAGTACAAATATCAATCTATATTCAAAGTGAAAATGCCCTGCAGAGGCAGTCAGCTGTGTAAGACTGAATGATAGGTATGAATCCCAGGGGCCGGTAAATTTGACCAAATCACCTCACCCCAACGGGGGGTGAGGTCAATTAAACCAAAGTGCTAATATTTTATCTAATCTGAATTCTTTACCATTTAAATCACCTGACTATAAATATGCCCGGTCTGTCTGAAAAAGAGATACTGCAGCTTTGTCGCGATGTCAGTACCAGAAATGATGGCTTTGATCAGTTGGTAAGAACATATCAGCGTCCGATCTATTGGCATATCCGAAGGCTGGTCATTGACCATGATGATACTAATGACCTGGTACAGAATGTTTTTATAAAAGTCTGGAAACATCTTGAAGAATTCAGGGAAGACTCCAGGCTGTTTACATGGATGTATAGCATTGCTACCAATGAAGCCTTGAGTCTTCTTAAATATAGACGAATGCGTGTGTTCCTTCCCCTCCATGATGTGGAAAATGAACTTACTCAATCACTTCACGCCGATAATTATTTTAATGGGGATGAGATACAAATCAAATTACAGAAAGCTATACTCAGACTGCCTCCAAAACAGAGGATTGTCTTTAACATGAAATATTTCGATAACCTCACCTATGATGACATGTCGGAAATATTAAAAACATCAGTAGGTGCTTTAAAAGCTTCCTATCATCATGCTGTAAGAAAAATTGAGGATTTTTTACTTAATCATTAAACCTTATCGCATACATATAATCAAAACACCAATGAAAAAGACAAAAAAAATAGAAGGTCAATATAAATCTGAGAATCCTGAAAAGATGGATACGATCTTTTTCAATATGAAAAAGGAGAATCCATTCAGCGTTCCTGAAGGCTATTTTGATACTCTGCCTGAGATAATAAAAGAAAGATTACAGAAGAATGCGGCATCCACAAAAGATAATCTGTATTCATCCCGTCATATTCCACTACCCATCAGGCTTGTTGCAGCTGCTATGATTATACTGCTTCTATCACTGGGAACATACTGGATCATCCGTTCGCTGAATAACAGGTCATTACCAAACGACCAGTCTGTCGTTCTTACGGATACAGTAAGCCAGAATGTTGCTATACTTTATCTGGATGATGAAATGCTGACCAACACCCTGGCAAAGAACCTCGCTCTTTCCGAGACGACTCAAACCAGTGACTCAATAACTTCCGAAGATATCATTCAATACTTACTGAATGAAGAAAATACTGAAGAACTCCTTACCGGGTTATAGTGAAATAAGTAATATTTTAAACTTCAACTTAAAATCCTATGGTCATGAAAAATAAAATGATTCGAATCCTGAAAATCTTCCTGGTGATAGCCATGTATGTCGTGAGTCAAAATTACTCATACAGCCAGCCTGACAGGAATTTCCAAAAGAAAAAAGAACAGATCAAAGCTCAAAAAATAGCGTTTATAACCAGCCAGTTGAACCTTACACCTCAGGAAGCAGAAAAGTTCTGGCCTGTTTATAATGAATATGAAGTAAAAAAAGAAGAGACAAAGAAAGAATTCATGAAGAGTGACGAAATTCAAGACATTGATATCGAGAAACTTACCGATGAAGAAGCTACAAGAATAGCTGATGATCAAATCATTATGGCCCAACGGCTGTTAGACCTCCAGAAGGAATATCACATAAAGTATAAAAGCATCCTTCCTATTAAGAAAATTGTCAAACTCTATCAGGCTGAGAAAGAATTCCGTCATGTTTTATTACAGAGGATCAGGGAACAGGACAGAGACAGGAGATTTTGATTTTACTTTTCTTTCCACTGCCGGTATTGATCCAGCAAGCTGACACTTGTTTCATCGGGTACGGTAACCTGGGTTTGAAGGGTTAACGTTTTAAGGTCCGTAGGCCAGAAAACGAGAGGCATATTCTCGCCACCAAATGTACCGTTTGATTCATAATAGCTTTCAGTATCGAGGGCATTAGCTAAAGCCAGCATATACGGGCTTTTCTTATCATACTGAAATAATTTCACAGAAGCCAGATCATTAAATTCCATAGTCACTTCAGCACACAACATGCTATCTTCTTCATATAAATTCTTCTGGATATTAATAGCATCCGGATAGTCTGACTCAAGCTGGTCGCCATAGAGATAGGTATTGACCAGTTCCTCAAAATCGTCGGCCGATACATCAGTACTATCATCCATGACCGACATAATATTTATATACCGTATGGTAAGTTTTCCGGAATTTTTACCAGTAAGCTCAAAAGTATATTCCTTTTTTTCGCAGGTGAGGCAGCCGCCAAGAATAAAAGAAACAATACCGAGGACCAGGATAAACAAACTAGCTTTTTTCATATTCAAAGGATTTAGGTTAGTTCAAAATCGTACTTTTGTTTTCAAATATAAGTAATATTTTGAAAATATTCGAACAAATCCTTCAAAACATTCTGAACACATCATTTTTGGAGATATTTGCTGTTTTGTTCGGGGTGCTAAGTGTATGGTATGCGCGAAAGGAGAACATACTGGTTTACCCGACTGGCATTGTGAACGTGCTGATTTATGTTTATTTAAGCTTTAAGGCAGGGCTCTATGCCCTGATGGGGATCAACGGTTTCTATTTCATCATGAGCGTTTATGGATGGTATATCTGGACGAGGAAAGATGAGAATAAAAAAGTATTGTCTATATCTTCCTGCAATCTCACGTATCATCTTATCAATATGATATCCCTCACAGGATCATTCCTGATACTGCGCTTTGTTCTGATCAAGTTTACCGACAGCACTGTTCCAACGCTTGATTCACTGACAACAGCCATTTTTATCGTATCCATGTGGCTCATGGCACGCAAGAAAATCGAGAACTGGATCGGCTGGATCATCGGTGATGTCATCTGTATTCCTTTATATGCTTCAAAAGGTTTGGTATTTACCAGTGTTCAGTATATCATTTTTCTGGTTCTTGCTATCATGGGGTATATGGAATGGCGGAAGAAAATTCATAATATTAAATTAACAACAGGTTGATAAGGGCTGCAGGTCAAAGCTTCAAGCTGCAAGCTACAAGATTGTAGCTGCGAGTTGCAGGTTACAGGTTGCAGGTTGAGCGAAGCGGAGCTGAGCGAAATCCCGAAGTCGGGATTGCAGGTTACAGGAAATAATATAATCATGCATCATCCAATAAGGCGTATTGCTATTACCGGTCCTGAATCGACGGGAAAATCAATGCTTGCCGGGCAACTTGCTGAATATTACGATACCATTTGGGTGCCTGAATATGCCCGTGAATATATTGACAACCTTAACCGGCCTTATTTACTCGAAGATATTGTTGCCATCGCCAAAGGACAATTTGAGAATGAAAACATATTCGCTAAAAAAGCCAAACGGTTCCTGTTTTGCGATAGTGATTTTATCGTATTGAAGATCTGGTGCGAATTTAAATACAATACTTGCCCCGCATGGATACTGGACAAGGTGAATAATCACATCTATGATCTTTACCTTCTGATGGATATAGATCTGCCATGGGAATATGATCCGCTGCGTGAGCATCCCCATCAGAGGGAGTTGTTGTTTAATCTATACAAAGATGAACTGGCAGGCAGAAAATTACCATTCAGAATAATTTCCGGATTTGGCAATAACCGATTCAAAAATGCCATAAAAGCTGTTAATGATGTGATCAGCAGCAGGAAATAAGAAATTCATGCAGTCCTACTGAGGTTTCCCTATTTTTCGTCGGCAGTCATCCTGTATAAGACACCCTGATCTGTAAAAATCATCTCTATGACTTTCAGGACAACGAGGTTGACAAGAATAGTCTCTGCTTTCTTACGTGAAATCTTCGCCAGGCGGTAAAACTTTGAAAGAGTGATCTGTCCGTTTTCTTCCAGATAATCCAGCAACCACTTTTCTTTTTCAGTATAACGCAGCAACACGCCTTGTTTTTGCTTGTGTTTCTCCCACACTTTAAGCAGTACATTGTTGGCAAGCAGGTTTTGATCTTTTACACGTATATACACGAGCCAGCGGCCATCCTTATCCTGGGCATAATGCGGGATGGAGTCACTTTTCGGTATGATCACCTCGACCACCGTCTTGCCTTCTATCTCCCATTCTCTTGTCGTAAAACGCACTTCAGGCCGGCTATACATTTTTGCAGCGGCTTCAACCATAAAAAATTCCTCATCTGATCTCACACCAGCAATGGCGCCATTATCTTTCACTCCTATCAGCAATGTTCCTCCGTCACTATTTGAGAAGGCTACCAGGCTTTTGGCGATCTTGCGCGAGTCGGCAATCTCGAACTTGAAGTCGAGTTTCTGATGCTCTCCCTGTTCAATAAGGCGTTTGATATAATGAGACATTTTGAAAACAATTATCAATGATCAACGATCAATGATCAATAATTAGGTTGTTAGAAATATCAGGTCTTTGCGGTGCTTTGTAAAATTCTTTATGTTCATTTGTGTTACAATCTGATGAAACCAAGGAGGCACTATGTAAAACCAAGATCTGTAGATATACGTTTTTCATCGGCATTTCCGTTTATATTGACCCATATCAATTTCCCATAATTGTCATAGCATTCATTGCGGAAATCATAAAATCCGCCAAGAATTGCCAGATCATCGCTTTTTAACAGATTGGAGTACTTTTTGACTGCTGAGTCGACCTGAAAATGGATATTTTTTATTATATTGGAATAGAGTTTCTCAGTAAAAGCATTTGTATCGTCAATATAACTTCCCTGAATGGTATGTGGGAGGGTTTCCAGTTCACGATAAATATCATGCGGCTCATTATAGTATCCTTTCATAACATCTTTTATGGCTCCGCAATCTGAATGACCTAATATGACCAGGAGAGGTGTTTTAAGGTGATAAATACCATAATCCACTGATCCGGCAGCAGTATGAAGCTGGTTACCGATATTCCTGACGACGAAAATGGCATTTACCGGATCAGGCAGGATAGCATGAGAATGCACCCTGGAATCAGAACATGTGACGAGAGTGATAAAAGGATGCTGGGAATCGCAGTGAGCCAGAAAAAATTCTTCCCCGTGCTTTGTATAAAATGCTTCATTCCCTTCCACAATTTTCATGATATGTTCCCTGTGTTTCAGAGATAATAAAGGCTCATTCATAAAACATGGAATTATGCTACAACATGCGAAATTATAAAATTTAATTTTTCTTCATTCGGAAGATTTCCATCGATCCAGTGTATCAGAAAACCGGCCTTTGCCATTTTCCGGAACCAGGTCATCTGGCGTTTGGCAAACTGATGGATAGCGGTGTTAAGAAGCCGGAACATGTCATCGAAGGTTATTTCTTCAAGGATATATTGGGTAAGGAATCTATATTCCAGTCCATAAAATTTCAACTTCTCCGGCGATATACCCTTGTCGAGCAGGCTTTTCACTTCATCAACCAAACCTTTGTCCAGCCTGGCTTTCAGGCGGTGTGTTATCCGGTCACGTACTGTTTCCCGGTCATGGTATATTCCGAACAGTGTTGACTTGATATGAGGAAAATCCTTTGAAGGATCAGGATTCTGATGATAATATTCCTGGATTTCCAGAGCGCGGATCAGCCTGTTGCGATCGGAGACATCGCTGATGTTATGCAGGCTTTTATATGATGCCAGGAGATTTTCAAGCTCCTTATTTGTAAGGGTGTCAAAGAATCTCCGGCGTTCGGGATTGATAGGTACTTTTATGAGTTTATATCCTTTGAGTACCGCCTCAATATACATTCCGGTACCTCCGCATAAGACAGGCAATTTTCCTCTCGAAATGATATCCTGGTATGCGTTCAGGAAATCATGCTGATAACGGTAAACATCATATACTTCGCCGGGCTCGGCAATATCGACCAGATGATACGGGATAACTTGTCCGTCAACAATATAATCATTATAATCCTTACCAGTACCCAGGTCCATCCTGCGGTAAACCTGGCGTGAGTCAGCAGAAATGACTTCCCCATTAAGCTGTGAAGCAACAAAGGCAGCGAAGGCTGTTTTTCCGGTGGCGGTGGGTCCAAGGATTGTGATCATGGTGTAAAGGTAGGAAGAATGATTGGACGATTGTCGATTGGACGATTGTCGATTAGGCGATTGTCGATTGGACGATTGTCGATTAGACGATTGTCGATTAGGCAATAGAATAATAACCCGATTGCCTGCAATGGTCCTCGTGAGATGCAAGGAAATCGCGTAAGGTATTCAATGCAGTCAGACCCATCTGATCAAAATCAATGGAATCGGGATTAATCTTCCATGACATCAGGTGTTCATGGGAATAAAATTTCCTGATAAATGCCTTCAGATTTTCCTCATCACACTGCTGCATATCCTTTTGTTTAGCTTTCAGGTACTGTAATATTCGCAGGGCATCTACCTTATTGTTACATGCCTTTACAAACTGCCCGCAGGTTTTATAATTCTCACGCAAGGGTTTCCAGAGGGCATTAGTTTTAAAAACCACCTGGAGAAAATCAGTCATAGGGGTGTCTATATCTTTTTCAAAGAGTGAAGGGAACATATCAAATGTAGCTTCGACTTCATCAAATAAACGGTAATCATAAACCGGATAGCTGCTCCAGTCGCCCTCCCTGCCCCGTATCATGGCCGGTCCGGTGCCGAAGAAGACACGGTCGGAAAATCGTGCATCAGGATAGATCCTCTCGTTATTCCAGTGAAGAATTTCACCGTGTTTTCGCAATTTTTGTAAGAAATAAAAATCCTCACCGCTTTTGTGGGGTGTAATGCCGCCAATAGCCCGGTATGCCCAAACAGGAACTGCCATGGCCGAACCAATGGCTGTGAACCGGTACGGATTCATAATTCTCCACATGTTAAGAGCATAGTAACGCATGTAAATCTCATAACGGAGGATGCATCTGTCAGTAATTTCGTCGCCGGTCAGATTATGATAATAGGGCACTGATAGTGCAACTGCCCAGGGATTCTGGATGAAGTTTTCACGGATGGTTTCGAGATAGTTTTGGCTGAAAGTTGTGTCAGCATCGATGCTGACAATGATATCATTTTTTTCAGCTTTGTTGTTGAGGACATCCATGGCTGTTTTTCGTGCCCATCCAACGCCAAAATGTCTGCCCTGCCAACCTTTTCCCTTGGAGCACCGGTCGATAATGGTTATCGGAAGGTCATGCTGCCGGGAAAGCAACTCCAATGTAAGTTGGTTGTTCTGACAAACAGCGACTTTTGAAGGTTTGTCCCACCAGTCATCAGGTTGATTCACACACACGAATAGCTCATAGTCAGCAACCGTTTGTTTTCGGAGGCATTCAATGAAAACGGGGATGTACTCTAATTCATCCTGAACAGGTAAGGCAAGATAAATAATTGGTGTTGAAGGTGTTCTTACCACGGAGGGATACAGTTCTATTCTATGCCGGCGAAATGCTTCATAAATTGCACCCTTTCCCATGGTGCTGGATTGTCGGCTTTTTTATAGCTCAATTTACCGACAAAGTCATCAAGCTTTGTAAAGTGATGTTTTTCCATCCATGTTTCAATGTCGGTGAGCATCTCCCCGATTTTTCCGAAGCCATTCTTATAAAAGGTGGAAGTGCACTGAACAGCTTTTGCTCCGGCGAGCAACTGTTTGATCACTGCATTTCCGTCATGGACGCCGGTAGATGCTGCAATGTCGCAATGAACTTTATCAGAAAGGATGGCCACCCAGCGCAGAGAGAGCGATAATTCTTCCGGTGTGCTAAAGAGGTTGGCAGGTATGACCTTCAGATTATCAATATCGATATCGGGTGAATAAAAG
The DNA here is from genome assembly GCA_026391695.1 of Bacteroidota bacterium. Taxonomy (NCBI): domain Bacteria; kingdom Pseudomonadati; phylum Bacteroidota; species Bacteroidota bacterium. The sequence continues at coordinate 28,717 of JAPLDP010000019.1, read as the reverse complement.
CGGTTAAAGAGAACAATGCCGGAGATGCCGGTCCAGGACAGTTTAAGGGCAAACTTTGCCAGGCCGGCGAAATAATAACTGATCTTTACGGAGAGGGGAATGGATATTTGCCGCATGACACTCTGGACAATCTCAAAATAGAGGTTCTGGTTATCTTCCCCGCTGCGGTGCGGATCGGATGGCAGGATAAATAAATTAAGTTCAATAGCGTCGACACCAGCATCCTGTATACGCCTGGTAAATGATGTCCATTCCTGTGAGGTGATGCAATTTACGCTGGCGATGACGGGAATGCTTACCGACCTTTTACACTCCTTGACAAATGAAAGATATTCATGCAATGAATGCTCCCTGGCATAATTTGATATATAATCATCAGCTTCAGCATAGGCATAAGGGGTATCATGACCACTTCCATTGAAAGCTTTACTTATTTCATAACGGATTTGCTCTTCGAACAATGATTTTAACACAACAGCAGCGCCGCCGTTCTTTTCGATCTGGACAATATTCTCGACTGACCCTGTCAGTCCTGAACTCCCTGCTATGATGGGATTTTTTAGCTTAAGTCCCAGAAAACGTGTAGAAAGATCTGCCATTTCTATTGGTGTTAAAGATTGATAAATGCCGGATAATCCTTAATCTTAAAGCAAATATAAAAATTCAATTGAAAATGCGGGAAAAAACAAAGGATTAATTTCCACCGGCACGTTCAGGTTCGCCAATGGTTTTAAAATTCAGTGTGACTTTGGGGGGAGGGTTTCCATCAATATCACATGCAAAGCGAACAGTGTGATTGCCGGTGTGTATCAAAGGTATTTCATTCGGCGATGTAACTGTTGCCACTTGCCTGCCTTTGCTGTCATATATCCGGGCCGTCGTTGTGCCTTCACACAGGAGTGATTCGCCTGGCTTTAGTTCTGCAGGAAAAACGATGAGATGATCATGGTCGATCTCCAATGACGGATTCCGCACTATTCCCGTATCACCCTCGACTTCCAGTTTAAATTGCAGTGGCTGAGCGTCATCGGTATTTTGCCATATCCACTCGGTTTTTATGGGTTTTCCGGAGTGGCGTATTGACCTGGTATAAACATAATCCTGTGACTGGTGATATGGAAACAAATTCCACCTGTTGTCGCTGATTCTGGTGAGGTGAAATTCGAGCCCGGGATTTTTCAGTTGTTTTTTCTGTTCATCTGAAAATGCTTTGGCGAGCCGTGCATTTTCCCATTCGCGGATGTTTTCAAGTAAAATGCCGGTGTCGGGATTTTTCCTGAGTGATTCCATGTCAGTAGCCAGAGCAAAGCCGGCATTGTAGCCTGCGGCGCGGGCCAGCATCCATTCGATGTCGGAGAGGCTGGTCGTTTCAGTCAGCAGGTACCAGCCAAGCATATTGGGAAGATAATTCCTTTCGAAAAGCTCCTGGTTGTTGATGCGGTATTCCTGCATGCTTTCGCGGAATCCCTCATACCAAGGCTCACCCCAATTGCAATAAGTGTTGATATGCCAGTAAAAGGGCTTTGAAATGCTGGTACCATTTATAACTGTATGGTCAAGGTTATCATAAAAGATCTTTACGAAAAGCTCAGCGGCGAAATCTCCCTGTCCTGATGCCAGACACCCTTCAAATCCATCGAAGTCCATTTGGCTCAGTCCTGTCTCATTAAACCTTTTAGCCAGGTTCGCAGCTATTTCATTCTGAAGGTTGAAGTTTGGGAAAAAAACCTTGTAGGGATGATCAAGAAGCTTTGCAACGAGTACGCCTTTTGTATGCGGCGACGGCTTTGTTCCGAAAGCGCCTCGCTGGCATTTCTGTAACAGGTATGGCACAGTATCGGTTACGCTGGAGCACGTGATGAGTTCATTCCCGATCTGTACGGTATGCAGCCAGTTGGCTCTTTCGTTGTCGAAATACTCAGGTGATGCAACAGGTATGTCAGTAACTATATCGTCAATATCGGATATGAGCAAACCATAACCGGTTTTTGCCAGCCTGGGATCAGGAACAGGAGTGACATAAGGATCATTGGTGTTAATGAAATTGGTGAGTGTATGCGCTCCCAGGCGAATGCCCATGGCTTTTGCCTTCTCAGCGCATTGCCTCATTCCTTCAACTCCGTGGGGAAATGACACGGTGTCGATTTCATAATGTCCCCAGCTTATAAAGGGAGACATGGTATAAAGGGACATGAGGCCTGCCCGTTTGGTATATTCCAGCAACTCATCGATAGTGGTTTCCGTGAAATCGGCAATAAGGTAGGAACGCCCTGTCACAGGTGATTTTTTTGCCCAGATGCTATCTATCAGAGGATGCGGCAAACCTTCCGCAACTTCAATTTCTCCTATTCTGTCAAGGGTTTTTTCAGAAGGGCATCCGAACAGGGCAATTTTAGATCCGACGACTGTCTCACCGGGAATAGGAGGTACAGGCATATTGGGGAAGTTATCCGCCCACACCGTGATTTTCCTCGCCTTGGTTCTGTCGAGGCAGTAGGCCTGCAGAATGCTTCCAAAGTCTTTCTTTTCTGCCACATGGCCCCGCGACATATCGCTGCCTTCATCGTTCTGGGGATATCCACCAAGGGTTTTGACATTCAGCACCTGCAATCCGATGGCAAAATCATCATCCCTCACCACGCCAACAATCTCTCCGATAGTTTTGGTTATGGATGTCGGGTATGGACCCCATATTACCATATCCACTTTTCGTTCCGGTTCCACCCTGATGATCTCAAAAACCATGTGGGTTCCCCTGTTTATTGGTCGTAAATAAACACTGACAGCATTTTCAGGATATTTAAGAATGACAACTCCAATATTTTTTGTATCCAATTCAAGACATGCAGGTTCTTCGGTGATCTGGTGGCATCTGATGGTCAGCAGTGGCGCTGCAAGGCCTGCAGGAATATATTCCCTGCCATGCACAAGATCTTTGAGGCTGGTCAGCCGTCCTTTGCCATCTACATTAATCTTTAATTCATTGGTCGATACTGACAACTGACCTGAAATCAGAAAGGGCGCACCATTTAACAGGATAAACGGTAAAACAAGTTTTAGAAAAAGGCTTCTCATGAAATAATCAGTCTTCTTCCGAAAATCCATTGGTTTTTATTTTAATGATCTCCTTGATATCACCGATAAGCTTATGTGCAAGGGTTTCGGCTTTGGCAATGGAATCACTTTCGGAGTATACCCTGATGACAGGTTCGGTGTTGGACTTTCGCAGGTGGACCCATTCTTTGTCAAATTCAATCCGGATGCCATCGGATGTGTTGATGGGCTGCTTTTGATATTTTTCTTTGATCTGTTGAAAAACGTGCTCCATATCCATTTCAGGAGCCAGGGTTATTTTATTTTTCGAAATATAATAATTGGGATAAAGATTTCGCAGTGCCGAACATCTTTTTCCAGAGCGGGCGAGATAGGAAAGAAATAAAGCGATGGCCACAAGGGCATCACGGCCATAGTGGAGGTCGGGATAAATAACGCCTCCGTTGCCTTCACCACCGATCACTGCTTTCTTTGCCTTCATCATTTTAATTACATTGACTTCCCCGACTGCCGATGCAAAATAATTTCCACCATGCTTAGCTGTGACGTCGTGCAGGGCGATGGTTGACGAAAGGTTGGAAACCGCAGGTCCTGTTTTATGCTGCAGGACGTAATCAGCAACAGCTACCAGAGTATATTCTTCGCCGAACATTTCACCATCCTCCATGACGATGGCGAGGCGATCGACATCTGGATCGACGGCAAAACCAACGTTGGCTTTGCTTTTCACGACGAGGGCCGACAGCTCAGTCAGGTTCTCGGAAAGGGGTTCAGGATTATGAGGGAATTCCCCATTAGGTTCACAAAACAATGTCTCTATGCGGCTTACTCCCAGCATTTCAAGCAGCATAGGCACGGCAATACCACCTGAAGAATTTACGCAGTCGACAGCTACGCAGAATTTTGCCTTCCTGATGGCCTCGACATCCACAAGGGGTAATTCGCTGATTTTTTCGATATGTTTCCTGATAAATGTGTCATCCTGATCATATTTGCCAAGATTCTGGCTGGATACAAAAATAAAGTCCTGCCCTTCGGCCAGTGAAAATACCTCATCTGCTTCCTTTTCTGAAAGAAATTCACCCCTCCTGTTAAGCAGCTTGAGAGCATTCCATTGTTTGGGATTATGACTGGCAGTGATGACTATGCCTCCATCAGCTTTCAGCTCGGTGACAGCTATCTCGACTGTCGGGGTTGTGGTCAGTCCCAGATCGATGACATCAATACCACAGGCTGCAAATGTGGAGGAAACCATGGCGCTGATCATCTGTCCGGAATGACGGGCATCCCTGCCTATGATCACTTTGAGATTTTCATCACCTTTTTTACACCTGTTCAAAAAACAGGCATAAGCTGATGTATATTTTACTATATCTACCGGAGTTAATCCTTCGCCAGGCCTGGCACCTATGATTCCCCTTATCCCTGAAATAGACCTGATTAATACCATAATTCTGAATACAAAATAAATTAACGAATACCACTAAAGTGTTTATGGGATTACATCGTAGATAAGGGCATAAAATTACATTTTGGTGAGCTAATTCATTTCATTTGTTAATAAGTGGTCAAAATTTCATCCTGAACATGATTCAGGATATGCCATATTTAATAAATTTTGTCACAGGGTAAAGCTGAACTATAAATTAATGTTAATCTTTTGCGTAATTTTGCATTCAAATACTAATAACGCATTTTTCCGGCGCAGATTGTATGGAAGAGGATTTTGATTTTTTTGGTGAGGAAAATTTTAAGACGGTTTTAGATCGTTTCGAAAAGATGGTTGGTTCAGACAGGAACTATTTTTTTGATGTTGAGGATTTTGAGGCCATTATTGATTATTATCTCGAAAGCCACAACTTAAGTAAATCCAGATTAGCCATTGAAATTGCCATTTCGCAGCATCCCGGATCAGTGGTATTCATGCTTAAGAAGGTTCAGTACCTTGTTTCCTCCAATAATATGGACAAAGCACTTCAGCTTCTCGCCGAGATTGAAATCATCGAACCCAGCAATGCTGATGTGCATATGACCAAAGGATCGGTTTACAGCCAGTTGAAACATTACGAAAAAGCCATCGAGGAATACAACAAGGCGATGGAAGAGAGCGATGATCTCGAGGATATTTATACTAACATCGCTTTCGAATATGAAAACCTTGGCAATTACCAGAAAGCCATCGACTATCTTAAAAAAGTCGTGGAGATCAATCCTGACAATGAAGCGGCCCTTTTTGAAATATCATTTTGTCATGAAATAGCTAACAAATCGGAAGCTAGTGTTGAGTATTTCTCTGATTTTGTGGATAAACACCCTTATTCGAAGACAGCCTGGTTTAATCTGGGGATAGCTTACAACAATCTTGAGATGTTCCACAAAGCTATTGAAGCCTATGATTTTGCCATCGCCATTGATGACACATTCTCCTCGGCCTATTTCAACAAAGCCAATTCCTATGCCAACCTGAAGGAATTCGAAAAAGCCATAGCCATTTATGAAGAGACATTTGAATATGAAGAACCGGAGGCAATGACTTACTACTATATCGGTGAATGTTATGAAAAGATGGAAAATTACGACAAGGCGCTGCGGAATTTTGGTTTGGCTGTGGAATTGGATAGTGAGCTTGCCGATGCCTGGCTGGGTATGGGACTGGCTTATGATGAGCTTAACATTCCAAATAAAGCTATCGACTGCATTCAGAAAGCTGTTGACCTGAATCCGACAAATTCCGAGTACTGGTATTTTCTAGGAGATGTCCAGTATAAAACAGGTCTCACAAAAATGGCTCTCCACTCCTATTTCCGGGTAAGTGAGCTGAATCCCGATGATCCGGAAATATGGATGGATTATGCCAACGTGTATTATGAGCTTGGGGATGTAAAAAATGCCATCAGGGTTCTCGAGGAGGGCATTGAACTGCAGCCCGGCCAGCCGGATATGCTTAACCGGTTAACTGTCTATAAACTTAATAACTCCTAAGCCATGAAAAAGATTGCATTGGTTTATTGGCCCAGAAAAGGTAGCGTCGAAAAGAATGCAAAACGCATTGTTGAATTATTAGGTGACACCAACATTGATATGATGCCGCTGAAAGATCTTGATCCTGAAATTATACTGAATTATGACAACCTGATCTTTGGCTGTTCTACTGTCGGTGCTGATTCATGGCAGAATGCCTGGACCGGCAACCAGTGGTTCAAGTTCTTCGTACGGATGAAAGATAAAAATACAAGCCTGCATGGAAAGGATGCGGCCATCTTTGGATTAGGCGACCAGATACTCTATCCGGACCACTTCGTCGATGAAATGAACACCATTAAAAAAGAGCTGGAATACAGAGGTGCCAGAGTCATTGGCAAATGGCCCGTAAAAGGCTATGAACATTCGGATTCGAAATCACAGGATGGAGATTTTTTCATCGGCCTTGCCCTCGATGAACAGAATCAGGGCGACATGAGCCAGCTCAGAATCAGCCAATGGCTTAAGGAGTTGACATTCTGAAATTTGGTTTTTATCGAGATTCGCACAGGATATATTTGCGCAATCAAAATAATATTTATAGCACGTGTATCTTTTCGGCCTCATCGGCTATCCTCTCTCCCACTCCCTATCGGAAAGAATCTTCAACAAAAAATTCGCTACGGAAGGTCTTAAAGATCATCACTATTGTTTATTTCCTCTGAAAAACATCAGGGAACTGCCGGAGCTGATCAAATTATTTCCCGAATTACACGGGCTGAATGTGACTATTCCGTATAAAGAGGCAGTGATACCTTATCTTGATGAACTGGACCCTGTGGCATCGGACATCGGCGCTATCAACACCATCAGGATCATTCGTGATAAACGTAATGTTAAACTTATTGGTTATAATACCGATTATATTGGATTTCAGAAAACCATCAGTAAATTCCTGTCACCCCATCACAAGAATGCATTAATACTTGGAACCGGTGGAGCTGCAAAGGCTGCTGCCTATGTTTTTACCAAGCTGGATATCAAACTTCTTTTCATCTCACGAAATCCTGTCAGTAAAAACCAGATATCGTATTCACAGGCAGAGGGATCTGTAATCCGGAATCATCAGATTATTGTCAATGCCACTCCCCTGGGGATGTTTCCCGATGTAGAATCCTTTCCTGATCTGCCATACGAATACCTGACACGTGAACACCTGGTGCTTGATCTGGTGTACAATCCTCAAAGGACTGTTTTCCTGAGAAAAGCAGCACTTCAGGGTGCGGTTACGGTTAATGGGTTAGAAATGCTGAGACTTCAAGCTGATGAAGCATTTCGAATCTTTATCTGGCCCACGACTTAAGTCTACCTAGCCCACGACTTAAGTCGTGGGTGAAATAAGAAGAATTTCGAATTTTTATCTAGCCCATGACTTAAGTCATGGGTGAAATACGAGGGGTTTAGATTTTTTATATAGCCCACGACTTAAGTCGTGGGCTATATATTTATTGAATGCTCGTGCTAATTAGAAATGTGGTGGCAAATGACACGATAGCATATAACTCGGGGTACACGGCCAGCACCATCGTCTTGCCAAAGACATCATAACCGGCGCCAATTCCTGCAATGCCATTGGCGCAGACCTGTCCCTGGGTGATCGCCGATATCAGGCATACCAAACCCTGCAGGAATCCGGCAGCAAGAATGGCCACACCCTGAAGGATGGTTATCTCCATGGTCAGCACACCCGAGTTATTGATGATAAAAAATCCTGCAAAGCCATACAATCCCTGTGTGCCCGGTAAAGCTGACAACAACATGTAACTGCCGAAAGCGGAATCATTTTTCTTCAAGGCACCGATCGTTGCATTGCCTCCGATCACCACACCGATAGCACTGCCAACGCCGGACAGACCAACCATCAGCGCCAGACCGATATAAGCCAGAATAATTGCCGTAGACATAATTTTTTCTCCTATATATTTTAATGTTTAGTCGAAAATGGTTTATAACTCTTTCCTCCGCCGGCAAAACCGGCATTCCGGTAGAACTCAACAAAAGTCAGACGCATCGGGTGAACGAAAGAGCCCAATGCGGATATAGCCATATTAAGAGTATGACCGAGAACCAGAAAAATTATACAGATTATCCATCCGAAAACAGGATGTACATCCTTGATTTTAAAGGCGATATCATTAATTACAAAACCCAGTATGGACGATGAAGCGCCTAAGGCGAATAACCGTACATAGGATAATGCATCACCAAAAATTCCGGTGACGCCATATAAATCCCATAATCCCCTGCCGATGCGGCCAAAGATGCCTGCTTTCGGATTGCTGAAAAACACGATCAGGAATATTCCAGAGTAAATCACTATCTGGCTGATGATGCCACCTGCCTTCAGGAAAAGAAGATCCATCAAACCCAGAATGAGCAATATCCATCCAATTGAGGTGAGTCCATAAACAAAACCTGATTGCTTCATCATATTTACGGCTCTTATGCCTGTCCCGAAAAGAATTTGGAATAAACCCACCATAATGGATAGAGTGAATATCTGCTTGTTGTTCAGAATATATTTTCTCACTTCGCCTAAGCTTTCAATCTCCAGGAGTGATACTCCGAAAAAAGTGCCAAAGAGCAGTCCGAAAAACATGGTTGATAGACCGAAGAGCTGGACAATCGAAAATAAAGCATGGTTTTTTCTGTCTTGTGTAAGTTTCAGGACAGTAGATCCGAGAAAAATCACCAGGCCATAGCCTGCATCAGCCATACAGAAACCGAAAAACATCATAAAAAAAGGCGCGAAGAAAGGCGTGAGATCTATTTCATTGTATGCAGGCAATGAAAAAAGTTTGCCAATAGGTTCAAAAAGCTTTGCGAAGCTACTATTTCTCAGAAGTACAGGAACTTTATCCTCCGGTCCAGGTTTGGAAGACAAATAGAAAGTGAAAGTGCTATCAAGAAATTGCAGCAGGTCTTTCTTTCGGGTAACCGGCACCCAGCCCTGCAGGATCATCAGCTTATCATCAGCCTCTTTCCTGGCAGAGAGGACAGCATGACTGAAGTCGGTCTGACTCTCCAATGATGCCAGTGCAGCTTCTAAAACACCTATGTGCTTCGCTGCAAATCCATCAAATATCCTATTAATGTCCTGCAGCCGTCCCACAAGATTGTCCTTGAGTGCGTTCATCTCCGAAAGCGACCGGCTGGGCATTTTGATCTCTTCAGCATCAATAGTAATGACCTGATCACTTTCCTGGAAAACAACAAAATAAATTGTTGACTGCAAGGTGTTGATGACTTCTACCGTATAGGCCACACTCCATTCTGGCCGGAATTTCTTTACCGAACATGAATAAAGCCTCACTGTGATGCCGGCATCCTTCAACCTGGCAACAGATCCCGGTGAAAAATCATCCCATGGCAACAGGTTGTTAATTTCCTTCTGGAGGGAATTGAGCTGCGTCTGAACCTGATCTTTTTCGCTTTCAAGCTGATTGATCGTATTCAGAATGTCCAATGCCTCCGGATTTTCACCTGCAGCAGCTACAGGCTCAACTTTTCTTCTTTTAAGAAAAGTTATCCTTTGCCGTATCTGCCTGATAAGATGCATCTTCTGAACGGTTTCCTCATCCGGTTGAACATCCCTCCCAATGATGTCCACAACTCCCAGACCCTGCAGGTCGATAAGGAACTGCTCATAATCGCGGTGGTACACCAGAATGGAATATTTAAGCATAGGTATGACCATAGTGCATATTAAATATTTGCCAGACGGCTTTTTAAAATTTTCTGTGCCGATTTTGACAGGTTTTCCTCATCTTCCATGAACCGTTTGATCTTCATGACAGCCTCCTGATATCCGGGGATTTGCACCTTTTCATACAGGTTGACCTTTTGTGTGGTCTTTCTCCTGGCCCGGTCAAGAAGAGCCATTTTAAGCAGGAACACCTCCCTTTCAATGCCGATGGTTGCCAGTTCCTTCAATATGTCAATTCCGTCAGGGAACCAGGAGGGGCTATTAAACAGGCTAAATTTTTTGGTCGAAAAGTCTATTCCGTCAAGTACAGGGGTTTTAACGCCGGCAATTTTTTTTACCGACAGTTTCACATCCTCCACCGTAATTAGGCTGGCGTCAAACTCGCCCCACAGACTGACCATCGACTCATACTGGCGGATATTCTGCCGCAATCTTTTCCCGAGAGCAATGGCTTCATATTTAGCTTTCTTAACCTCTATCCTCAGAGCCGACTCTTTGTTCTTTATAGTGGGTAATGCCTTTTCACGAATGACCAACTGCTTGTTCAGTTCCTGCAATGAGGTCTTATTATATTGAAATTTAATGGCCATCGGCGGTTTACAATTTATAAATCATAGGTTTGAGCCCAGAGCTTGTAGCTATAAGCCTCAAGCTTGGTTTAATTATTATCAATTTTACAATTAATAATTTCATTTTCTGTAACTTGCGACCTGCAACTTGCAACCTGTAACCTGCAACTTGCAGCTTTTTCCTCAATTCTTCCAGTACAAATCCACAAACTCCTTCTTGATCCCTACTTCCTCAGGTTTGAAATGAATCTTAAACAGTGCCCATGCTGTATCGAGCATAGTGTTAATATCTATATTGACGTCTATTGCAAGAAGTTTTTCCGCGTATGCCTTAGCGAATTTCAGTGTACGTCCGTCATACTCCGTAATGTCGAATCCATTCTCCAGTTTTGTTTTGGCATTGGCTGCATCGGCATAAAGCCTGACTGCAGCATTCATCACCTGTGGGTGATCGCTCCTTGTCTGTTTGCCGATGACCAGCTGTTTCAGCCTCGACAGGCTTCTGAACGGGTCTATGATAACCTTGCCGATGTCGGTATCCCTTCTCAGATATAACTGACCTTCTGTGATATAACCCGTGTTATCAGGTATGGCATGGGTGATATCACCACCTGACAGAGTAGTAACAGCAATGATGGTAATAGAGCCACCCGAAGGAAATTGCACGGCTTTTTCATAGATTTTCGCCAGGTCGCTGTATAAGGAGCCTGGCATGCTGTCTTTTGACGGTATCTGGTCCATCCTGTTCGATACGATGCTGAGGGCGTCAGCATATAGTGTCATATCGGTAAGAAGGACAAGCACCTTTTCATTTTTATCAGCGGCAAAATATTCTGCTGCTGTAAGGGCCATGTCGGGAACCAGAAGCCTTTCGACTGGGGGGTTCTCAGTGGTATTTACAAAGCTGATGATCCTGTCAAGGGCGCCGGCATTATCAAAGACATTTTTGAAGAACAGATAGTCATCATTGGTGAGTCCCATGCCGCCGAGGATAATCTTATCAGCCTGGGCCCGCAATGCCACCATGGCAATAACCTGATTGAAAGGCTGGTCAGGATCGGCAAAGAAAGGTATCTTCTGGCCTGTGACAATGGTGTTGTTAAGGTCGATACCAGCAATACCGGTGGCGATAAGTTTCGAAGGTTGTTCTCTTTTAACGGGGTTGACCGACGGTCCACCGATTTCACGTTCCTCACCTTCTACCTCAGGTCCGCCGTCGATCGGTTGTCCATAGGCATTAAAGAACCTGCCTGCCAGCTCCTCGCTGACTTTTAATGTGGGTGGTTTGCCAAAAAAAATCACCTGTGCATTGGTCGGTATGCCCTCAGTGCCGGCAAAGATCTGCAATGTGACTTCGTCACCAAGTATTTTAACAACCTGGGCTAAACGGCCATCCACGGTTGCCATCTCCTCATTCCCCACATCTGTTGCATACAAGGAGCATGTAGCCTTGGTCACCTTGCTTATTTTCGTATATATTTTCTGAAAAGCCCTTGTATCCATTATATCGTTCTTTCAAGGATTACAGCATCTAATTCTTTTTCAAAATCTTTGAATTCACCGGAAGTGAATTCAGAATAATTCATTTGTTTCAGGAGGTTAATGATCCTCTTAAAATACAGGTTCACTTCCTCGAAGGAATCAAAATTAAAATCGGCATTGCATATGCCCAGCACTTTTTCAAGCATGAATTGCTGACGCTCCATAGGCGTGGAAGCATCCACCTTATCGTAAGCATCCTGCTGCAGGATGATGAAATCAATGACCTCCGATTTCCAGTAGCGGATGTGATAATCGACAGGTACTCCGTCATCACCAAGGATATTGATCTGTTCATACGCCTCTTTTCCTCTCAGAAGGATATCTTTGGCATGAATGACGTTGTCGAACCAGTTTTCAGATATCTTGTCTTTAAAATACTCCTGTACCTCTGGATATTCAAGGTATTTTGAATAGCTCTCAATGGGATCGATGGCCGGGTAGCGCTTGCTGTCGGAACGTTGTTGTGACAGTGCATAGAAGCACCGTGCGGCTTTCTTTGTTGACTCGGTAACCGGCTCTTTCAGATTTCCACCTGCCGGTGAAACGGTTCCGATAAAGGTAATGGAGCCTGTTGAACCATTATTGAGGATGACAAAACCGGCACGTGAGTAAAAATTAGACACGATGGCAGGCAGATCCATGGGGTATGCATCAGGGCCGGGAAGTTCCTCCATACGATTCGACATTTCACGCAGGGCCTGTGCCCAGCGTGATGTGGAGTCGGCCAGCAACAATATTTTAAGTCCCATACAACGGTAGTATTCGGCAATGGTCATGGCGGTATATACCGATGCTTCACGCGCCGCCACAGGCATATTCGACGTGTTGGCGATAATGGTGGTACGTTCCTTCAGCCTGCGACCTGTCCGTGCATCAATGAGCTCGGGGAACTCCTTAAATATCTCAACCACCTCATTGGCCCTCTCGCCGCAAGCAGCCACAATGACCATATCAGCTTCAGCCTGTTTGGAAATGGCATGCTGCATTACCGTCTTACCACAGCCAAAAGGACCGGGTATGAACCCTGTGCCTCCTTCAGTTATCGGATCCAGGGTGTCGATCACTCTCACTCCGGTTTCCAGCAGCCTGTAGGGTCTTATTTTCTCCCTGAAAGCTTTGATAGGTATCTTCACAGGCCATTTCTGCATCATGTTCACAGGTACATCAATGCTATTGCTGCCGGTGAGCACGGCAATGGTATCTGTGATCTTATAGTCTCCTTCCTTTGCGATGCTTTTAACAGTGTATTTACCTTCCAGGCTGAAGGGCACCATGATTTTATGGTGCATCCAGTTCTCCATCACTTCACCAAGCCAGTCGGCAGCTCTCACTAAATCACCGGGTTTCACAATGGGCTTGAATCCCCACAAAGTGTCATGATCCAGCGGGAATGTATATTCACCACGGACAAGGAAAATAGTTTGCATTTTATCCAGGTCATTCTGCAGGCCGTCGTAATTCTTTGAAAGGATACCAGGCCCGAGCGTGACTTCCAGCATATGCCCTGAAAATTCAACGTGTGTCCCTGTTTTAAGTCCCCTGGTACTTTCGAAGACCTGCACATAGGCCTTATTGCCGATCACTTTGATCACTTCGGCAACCAGTTTCGTATCACCCAGAAAAATATGACATATCTCGTTCTGATGAACAGTACCGGCTATTTCCACAATAACCAGATTGGCAATGATGCCCACCACTTTTCCGGTAGTCAGTGTTCTACTTTCTTTCATTTATCTGAAATTCTTTTTGAAATTCATAACCTTTTGTGAGCTTTTCGTTCAATTTCCGGAATAACTCATTCCCGGTTTCCGCATCAAGTTTCATCCATCGTTCAATAATGGTTAGTTTAAGGATATAATTCAGAACAATCTCAATGGTGAAGTAGTTGAATGTAGTGAGCTCATCAAGAAGACTCCACTTCATCATATCCAGGTTTTTTTCGCGTTCCATGAGACTTTTGTTCTCAAGGATACCGATGACCTTGTCGACGAATGGCACGTCGGCCATAATGCCAAAATCCCTGGCCTGGCTTCTTTTCATGGTTTCAATGATTTCGTCATCGCCGATAATCTGCTCATCGATGTCAAAATGGTGCTTCCGGGCATTGTAAGCTGCAAGAATGTTATTCAACATGACGGTGAAATTGAACCAGTCCTTCAGGAAAATATTTTTTGTCTTCCTTACTTCTTCCAAATAGAGATATGTCAGCCTGTTTTCCAGGGTGTGATCACCCGTATTACCTGTTGTTTTAAATTCTTCGATGAACACCTGAAGGTAACTACGGAGGAGTTCCGGCTCACTTATTCCTTCTTCCAGTTCCTCATAACTGTAATTACCGAGATCCTGATAAGGTTTTTCCTTTTTAAGGAGGATATTCAACATGTTAACATTATCATAAGCCAGGAAGATGAGTTGTGCCAGCTTATAGTCCGAAGGATGCAACACTTCGCTGAGTTCCTTTTTAAATTCATATAAAGTAAAAGGCAACTTCTGCTGGTCGGTGAAGATTTCAGGCAGGCCTGCGACAAGGCAATAGTAATACCGCAGCATTTTAATCCCCTCCATATAGAAGCTGGTTGGTTCGCGGACGCAAGTATGTCTTCAGAAAACCAGCAAAATCTTCATCTGTAAAACTGATTATGTAACTGCCGTCTTTGGGTCCGATTTTAAAGCCGGATGACATATTTTCATCAAAAGAAATGTCGATGCCACCCGAAAGTAACTGTTGCAGCTGTGATCTGAGGAAAAGACCAAGTTCCGCATCATCTTTTGCAGGAATATGAACTTGAACACCCTCACTCCCTGATGAAGCGGACCAGTTCTGGATAAGCATGATGATGATTTTCCTGATGAATTCCTTATCTTTATAAACCTCTTTTACCGGTTCACCGATAATCCGGAGAGTGATTAATGAGGTTATCTTCTGTTTAATGGCACTGATGATCTGGCTGGCTGACAATTTCAATTCAGCGTTCACGTTCTTTCTGATTTCCCCTGCATGATTCTCAACCTGCCTGATGATGTCAGCGGCTTCTTTTCTGGCTTGTTCTATGATGGCGTCAGCTTCCGTCCTGGCTTTTTCCCTGATAACCTGTGCTTCCTGCTCCGCTTTCTGTATACCTTCAGAATAGATCTTCTGAGTAAGCTCCTGGAGTTTATTTTCCATAGTGAAATAAATTGGAATTCAACTGAAATGAAGGGTCAAATTTAGAGAAAAAATTTTTACATTTACTCAGTCAATCCTTAATTAAAAAGCTATAAAAAACACCTGTTACACCATCAGCATTTTGCTTTTACTTTTTTTAACGTCAGGGTCTTATGCTCAAACCGGCTGGATTATGGGTGAAACAGGCTCTATCCTAAAAACGACGACAGGTGATTATGAGGTGGATTTTATCAATGATACCTTTCCGGATGGCATATATTATTACAGGTTAAAGGCTGGTGACCAGTCAATAACCTGGAAAATGGTTTTACTGAAATAGTTTAAAATATGACATTAACCGACTGGACAGGCACCTTGGGCGTGACCATTCTACTTGTTGCATTTTTTCTCAACATCACCGACAAAATATCACGGGATAGTCTCCCATATATTTTACTCAACTTAACCGGTGCCGGATCTGCCTGTGTCGCTGCTATTCTGCTGAAATTTGCTCCGTTCATTGTTCTGGAAGTCGTGTGGTCCTTTGTTTCTGTAATGGCGCTTATCAAACACTTCCGGCAATAAACCACGACAATTATTCGTCCTTTTGTTTCCGTGTCAAGGGCACCACACCTGCCATATCGCCAATGATATTAATCAGTTCCGATCCTGTCGGGATAACGATTTTGGCATTGGTTTTCAATGAGGTTTCAAGTGTCTCCAACTTTCTCAGAAGCTGTGCATTGCCGGTAAAATATCTGTCGGCTGCCTCATTGACCAGCTTGATAGCTTCCGCTTCACCTTCTGCAGTCAATATTTTTGCCTGCTTATATCCTTCTGCCTCTTTAATCTTTGCACGTTTTTCCCCATCGGCAACGGTCTCCCTTGCCGTGGCATAATCGATGGCGGCAATTTTTTCATTTTCAGCTTTTACAACCTTATTCATGGTCTCCTGAACATCTTTAGGCGGATCTATTTCCTTCAATTCTGTGCGGACAATTTCAATGCCCCAACTTTGAGTTTCTTCCCTGAGGGTTTTGTGCAATTCGGCATTTATTTTCCCTCTTTCACTGTTGGCTGACTTTAGCGTTAATGTACCGATGATATTCCTCAATGTCGTACGGGCAAGGTTAACGATCTGCCACTGGTATCTGTTGACATTATACTGGGAGTTTTTCACGCTGTCAGCATCTTCCTTCACCTTAAAATAAACCTGAGCGTCAACCCGGGCATTCAGGTTGTCGTTGGTGATGATTTCCTGTGGGTCTGCGTCGACCATCTGTTCTGTTATGTTGATCTGAAACATCCTTTCGATGATGGGTATTATCCAGTGAAATCCCGGATTGGCAAACCGGCTATATTTTCCCAGCCGTTCTGTTAAACCCCTGTGAGTAGGTCTTACGATCCTGACACCCGAAAAAAACAGGAAAACTACGATAATGATGAGAATTACAATTAATGGGCTCATTTTAACCTCCTTATTAATGATTTTAAGAAATTTGCTAATGCGTAAAGTTAAGTAAAATATTCGGATAATAAAAAATCTATATTATCGCCGGGATTATATTCTGCCGGTTCTTTTTGAAACCTGAACACCCTCATCGATCTTTTTCCGGCAAGCCGGATCTTTTCCCCTTCAACCTGCAATAATGTAGCTTCACGCAACCCGACAACGTTCATATTCAGGTTGACAGTGCAGAATTCAAATATCCGCTGTTCCCTTGTTTCGCCGCCATGTCCTTCGGGATTGGCATCCAGGTAATGCGGGTTGATCTGGAACGGCACCAGGTTCAGGCATGTGAAGCTTGCCGGTTCAACGATGGGCATGTCATTGGTGGTGTATAGGCCCGGGCAGGCTACATTGGCGCCGGCACTCCAGCCAAGGTAATGCATGCCTTCAAGCACCCGCTGCCTGATCACCTCCATAAGATGCTTCGTATGCATCATGTAAACCAGATGAAATGTATTTCCGCCGCCCACAGCAATGGCTTCGGCATGTTTCACCGCTGCCACGGGATCCTTTTCATGGTGGATGGAATAGATTTCATAGCCCAGTTCTGTGAATACCTGCTGTACCCTCTTTTCATAAACATCGAAGGAGGCATCCAGGCTCTCAACCGAAAGGCTGACACCCGCATAGGGGATGAACAGGATGCGCTTCACGCCTGTATCCTTAAGGAAATCCTTAATATATTGCCTTGGCCAGCCAAGATACTCCTCACCAAAATTGGTGGAGTTGCTGATAAGAAGAAGATGTTTTTTCATTTTTTTCATTTTGATACAGCCTTAAGAATCTTAAAAATCCAGTTCCATTTGCAGGTTAACATCATCCCGCTTTGACTCATTTTTCCTGCTTCCTTTATCACCAGCCTCAATTTGTCTCTCCGGCATATCCGCCTCTGCTACTTCTACTTCTTCATCTTTCATCTTTAATTCTTCATCCTTCATTTCCCGCCCTACGTCAATCTCGCTCTTGTGAGTATCATTCTCCTCTATCACATCCAGCACCGCTTCAGCGACCTCCATGATTTCAGGTATCTCTTCCGCCTCTTCATCTTTTATGTCCACTTCTTCAACAACAATTATTTGCTGTTCCGTCACTGGTTCGAGTAAATTCAATTCTTTATATGGATATACGGTCAGCCTTTTCCCTTTGGCTTTGTAACCTTTCACTGTAATGAATTCAGCCAGGCTGACGACCTCCGTGTTAACCTTTCGCCGTGGATTTTCCTCAAAAACAATCGTGAGCTGAGGTGCCGGGTCGAAGGTGACCTTCATCAGCTTCGCCTGGCTATCTTCACCTATGAAATTCACTTTTTTATTCGATGGCTCCACCTGGAAACGCTTGATATAAGGCTGCTGGCTCTCCCCTTCGATGTAAACCGCCGTTATGATGTCATTCGGATCATACTTTCTGATCAGTAACATATCCTCATCAAAATGGGTTGACAGATCATAGGTGGTGAATTTATACTCCCCCGACTGCATGACGGTCACGATTCTGTCATCACCAAGGAATGCTCCGAGGTATAAGCCACGCTGGTCTCTGTTGAGCCGCCTCACGGTGTCATCGTACCAGATATCGAGTGCGCCCAGTGTCGACACGCCCTCTTCCCGTTTCTCTATCCTCCGCACAGGCTTCCTGCTGAGAATATTACCGATGGAGCTGCGGCCTTTGATAGACAGCTGGCTGAAATCGAACTCAAATGACAGCTTTTTGAGCTTTGGCCGCGGCCGGAGGAATACCTTGACCATTTCGGCCTCTCCGTTCGGGTTGGCTGTGAGGTACATAATCCGCGAGCCCGGCTTGCCCTGTGTGGCATCATAATCTTTGTCGCGCATGATGTTCTTCACCGAAAAACGCTTGACATATACAAATCCTTTCTTGCCGTCCTGGTATGCAATATTGTATATGGTTCGTTCATCGTTTTTCTTAAATACATCAATATGCACGATATGCTCTCCGACAAACAGCTTATCGGCCACCCTGGTTACAATGAAGGTCCCGTTTTCACGGAAAACAATAATGTCATCAATATCAGAGCACTCACACACATACTCTTCCTTTTTCAGTGATGTGCCTGCAAAGCCTTCTTCGCGGTTCACATAAAGCTTGGAGGTGGCAGCAGCCACCTTGGCTGCCTCAATGACATCAAAGTTCCTGATCTCGGTCTTCCTCTCCCGTCCAGTTCCGTATTTCTTTTTAATATGCCTGAAATAGTTGATGGCATAATCAATCAGGTTCTCCAGGTGTGTCTTCACCTCATCCAGTTCCACCTGCAGGGCATCCATAACCTCATCGGCCTTAAACGAATTGAACTTCGATATCCTTTTGATTTTGATTTCGGTCAGTTTCACAATGTCGTCAGTGGTGACCGGTCTGTAAAACTTTTTGAAGTGTAGTTGCAGTTTTTTATCGATGGTTTCCAGCACGGCTTCCCATGTGGTACAGTTCTCTATGTCGCGGTATATGCGTTTTTCAATGAATATTTTCTCGAGGCCGGCGAAGAAAAGCTGCTCCAGTAGTTCCTCTTTTCTGATCTCCAGCTCCCTGCGGAGGATTTCCACCGTGTTTTTATTGGATATCCGGAGTATCTCTTTTACATCGAGAAATCTGGGCTTGCCGTCCCATATCACGCAGGCATTGGGTGATATCGACACTTCGCACATGGTGAATGCATAAAGGGCATCGATAGTCTGGTCAGGACTGACATTGGGGGCCAGGTGAACGAGTATCTCCACCTGTTCGGCTGTATTATCGTCAATTTTCCTGATCCTGATCTTGCCTTTGTCATTGGCGTCGATAATGCTTTCGATGAGAGACGTTGTGTTGGTGCCAAATGGTATCTCGGTGATCACGAGTGTCTTTTTATCTTTCTGGCTTATTCTGGCTCTAATTCTGACCCTGCCGCCTCTGGCGCCGTTGTTGTACTTTGAGAAGTCGGCCAGTCCACCTGTCGGGAAATCCGGTAATATTTCAAAATCCTCCTGCTGCAGGATATGAATGGATGCGTCGACGATTTCGTTGAAGTTGTGCGGCAGTATGCGCGAGGAAAGCCCCACGGCGATGCCTTCTACGCCCTGCGCCAGCAATAACGGGAATTTGGCAGGCAAGTGGACAGGTTCATTATTGCGGCCATCGTATGATGACTTCCACACCGTCGTTTTCGGGTTGAAGAGCACCTCACCGGCGAATTTCGACAGACGTGCTTCGATATAACGTGCGGCTGCAGCGCTGTCGCCGGTGAGCACGTTACCCCAGTTGCCCTGTGCGTCGATGAGCAGTTCCTTTTGCCCGAGTTGCACCAGAGCATCATTGATTGAAGCATCGCCATGCGGGTGATATTTCATCGTATGGCCTATGATGTTGGCAACCTTGTTGTACCTGCCGTCGTCAAGCTCTTTCATGGCATGCAAAATCCGGCGCTGGACCGGCTTCAATCCGTCATAGACATCGGGCACAGCCCTCTCCAGTATCACATAAGAGGCATAGTCGAGGAACCAGTTCTCATATAAGCCCCCAAGATGTACCGTCTTCGGAAGATCTTCCCCCTCCGGCTGCACTTCACTACCCTCAGTCCGACCTGCTATATCTTCCAATTCTTCCATTTTCAAAATTTCTCCAAAAATAATCGATTTTTCAAACCTAAATTAATCCATAACACCCCTACTACCGGCTACCTGAAGACCTGTGACCCGCAAACCCAAACCACCTCTCCCCCTTCACCCCCTCTCCTGGAGGAGAGGGGGACAGGGGGTGAGGCTGTCTTAAAAAAACCTCAACACCACCACCTCTCCGGCCAGACACAACAGCGCCAGCACCACAAACCACCTCCACAACTTTATTCCGATATTCAGCTCATCCAGCACTTCGCCAAATGGCTTACCGGTTTCCTGAATGACTTTAAAATTATACTTCACCGGATCCCATGATTTATTAAGTTCTTCAGGTGTATAGCTGTCTAAATTTGACTCTTTCCTGTCGTAAATGAACGACAGACCACTGATAACCTGGTCTCCTGTCAAAAGAGTATAGTTTCCGGCTTCAGTGACCTGTCCATGCATGTAGAGTGACGCCCTGGAGCCTATGATGCGCTGTTCCGGGATGACTTCGAAATCACCCGTTGTACTTCGAATTTTAAATGTCATATCGCCCTCCAGTTCTGTTTTCCGTATTTCAACAGGCTCGTCGCTTCCGATGGTATAGAATAATCCGGACGGTGGCTCACTCAGCAGGGCCATTTTGTACATTGTCGGCACAAAGATGGCATGAAGCGGGAAGTTGCTGCAGGCAGGTTCCAGAGGCACTGCGCACAGGTAAATAAATCCTTTGCCGACAGGCTGTACACTCAGGAAGATATGGCCATTTTGTAAGGTCAGCAGCGGTTCCTGACCCGACCGTGGCAACATCTCCACAGGAAAATGATGCTTTACTGCCGGCAGGTCGATATTTTCAGGTATGCTCTCGAATACATCATGATATACCTGGTTGTCGGTGTTGATGTCGGTAACTCTGGTGCCTGTTGTGTCGCCGGGGCCAAAATACCCGGACCCTATCCTGCTGAGGGATTCCCTGTACCCTTGAACATCCATTTCCAGTGAAGGGAAAACAGCAACGCTGCCGCCATTCTCAACAAAGCGCTTCACCTCCTGTTCCAGTCCGCTTGAAATGGACGTCAATCCATTCAGGATGATAAGGTTATAATTGCCAAAAGCTGAAAAATCAAGGCTTCTCACCGGGCTATTGGTAAAGATAAAGGCAGAATCTCTGCCCAACACCGCATCAAGGTACCGGTTTTTGTCATTTTCATTTATAGCCAGCACGGGAATGGAAGATGAAACGGTATAGCTTAAATAGAGCCTGTCGTCATAAGTAACGGGGTAATCGTTTATTTCAAGCATGCCATACTGGATGCCGGCAGTGTAGTTCGTAAACGGTATGCCGATATCCACACTGGCATCACCCGAAATATCAAAGCTTGCCAGGCCTTTCTGTGAATTGTTGACCATCAGTTTCAGCGGCATCTTCTCGTACCCTGTTTCACCCGAGTTTTTTATCCGCACTTTGAGCGTCATCTTCTGGTTGATGAGATGTACGGGTGTCTCGAACCAGCAACTGTCGATATACAGGTTGTTTGTCTTTTCGGCTGTGAGTGGAACCAAATATATGCTGATGGTAGTATCGGGAACGATTTTTCCGATATCAGCGGTTGTCTTTTGAAAATCCGATAAAAGGTAGATGATCCGGTAGTCGTTGGAGGCCTGTGACTGCATGTCGCTTAGCCGGCGGTAGATCTCTGAAAGGTTTCTGGCGACAGGCGACAGGCCGACTTCATCGACCATGCTGATAAATTCATCACGCGCTACAAACCGCTGGTAGCGGCCTTCAAAGTCATTGGTAAGCAGTTGGAACAGGTCGGTGGTGGAGTAGTACTGGGCTATTTCTGCAGCTTTTTTCCTGGCACCATCCAGCAGTGACATGCCATTGGACTGTGCTTCCATGCTGAAGGAATTATCGATATATACACTTATGGCCTTACGTTTGCCCACTCCCTTATTCTCTTTCGATGCCGGTATGAATGGCTGTGCGAAGGCCATCATTAGACAGATGACAGTCATGATCCTGAGCAGAAGCACCAGCAGGTGCCGGAGCCTCGACTTCTTCTGTGTTTCGCTTTTTATATCCTTTATATATCTGACATTGGTGAAATAGACCTTTTTAAAGCGGCGGAAGTTAAACAGGTGGATGATGATGGGGATAGAGATGGCCAGCAGGCCGAAAAGAAAATATGGATTGATAAATTGCATTTAAAATCTTTTACCGGCGTCAAATTTATGCATTATTGACTTACCATTTAAGGCGATAAAGCTACAATTATTCAACAAGGGATGACCTCACCCTCAATCCCTCTCCTGATCTACATGACCTCACCCCCAACCCCTCTCCTGAAGGAGAGGGGAGTGAGGGTTGAGGTGTCTTTTGACAAATAATCACAATAATGCTTTCTTTCATATGTCGGGTTAATTATTTCCCTCCTGATAGGGGTATATTTTCGCATCTTTTCCGATTAATAATAAAAACCACAATGAAGACCATTCAAGTAGAGGAAGGCATTGTGAACAGCCGCAGGCGGCTACTGCTGTACTTCGCTTATGACAAGGAGACTATTGCGATAATTCGGACTATACCGGGAGCACGTTGGGAGCCGGCAATGAAATGCTGGCATATAGGTTTTACGCAGGCTAATTTGAACAAGATTCTGAACATTTTCAGCAATAATGCATTGCTCAATCTTGATGGATTAAAGCATCAATTGACAAATGATCTACTCATCCGTAAAGACGATGAAAAATTGTTTCTACCCTTACCTGTAAGGGAAGCAGACCAGATTGAAAGTCTTGTTCGCTGGATGGAACACAGGAGGTACAGCTCTTCGACCATACGAACTTATAGTGAAATTTTATCCATTTTCTTACGGTTTACTCTGACAGCTGGTAAAGATAGTACCCTGAATGAGCTTGTTGTTAAGTTTACGAATGAATATATTCTGAAGAAAAGGCTGAGCCAATCATATCAGAATCAGTTCATCAATGCTTTGAAACTATTTTGCAGGGAGGTAACTGGTCAGGAAGTTGAGGTGGAACAGGTTGAGCGACCACGACGTGAATACAGGCTACCGAATGTGTTAAGCAGGGATGAAGTGAAAGCGTTGCTGCTAGCGATGAAAAACATTAAGCATCATGCGATGTTGAGTTTGATATATGGGTGTGGATTGCGTCGAAGTGAATTACTGAATCTGAAACTAGTCGATGTTGACAGTCGCAGGGGCTTGCTAATTATCAGGCAAGCGAAAGGAAAGAAAGACCGGATAGTGCCTGTTTCGGAGAAGCTGATAAGTATGCTGAGGGAATATTACAAGAATTACAGGCCAAAGGTATGGCTATTTGAAGGTGTAGTAAGAGGGCAGCAGTATGACGAGCGGAGTTTGCAGCAGGTATTAAAAAAATCACTTTTATTATCCGGAATAAAAAAACCAGTAACTTTACATTGGTTACGACACAGTTATGCGACGCATTTACACGAATCGGGTGTTGACATTCGGTATATCCAGGAGCTTCTGGGGCATCGCAGCAGCCGCACAACGGAGATTTACACCCATGTCAGTGCGCGGAGCATACAGAGTATCCGGAGTCCGTTTGATGATCTTTAATCAGAAAAACAGTAATATAACTAACGCGCCACACAGTGTCGCCTGTCCGCACACCTATTGTATGCAGACAGGACTAACTGAGTAGCCTCCATAAGATAGTTATGTACAACCCATTGACACTTATTCAAACTATCTTTAGACAAAGAAATTAAAAAATATTTAATATTTATTTTGTTTTTTCTAACTTAGTAGGTGAATTATTTAACATTAAAAAAGGAGGATTGTTATGAAATTCAAAACCGTAATGATTATTAAAGCCATTGTCTGTTTAGGCTTTGGTCCTTTACTCTTGTTTGTGCCTGGTTGGTTGCTTAATACTCTGGGAACCTCATTTGGCCCAGGTGCTGATCTGACAGCAAGAGAATATGGCGCGGCACTCATTGGAAATCTCTTACTCGCATGGCTCGCCCGGAATGCAGAAGACTCTATTGCTCGACGTGCAATCATTTGGAATTTGTTTATCTATGATGCCATTGCGCTTGTTGCTACACTAATAATCCAGCTTTCAGGTGGTCTGAATGTACTCGGATGGGGCATTGTTGCTGTATATCTATTCTTCACACTTGGCTTTGGTTATCTACTCCTTCCGAAAGGTAGAACTGTATAAAGAAGTCCATATTGGAAGGAGTATTATACTATAAAATAAATTTTGGGCAGCACATAACGAGCCGGCAGCCAACAATGCGGGGCAAGTTGGTAACGAAAGTGGTTGGAGCTACTAAACATGATTACGAAACTCAAAAATAAAACCTGCTAATACCCGCACTGCGGCTGCCGGCCGAACGTTGGCAACAATAACAGAAAGGCCAATAATATGAAATCAATTACGATAATTCTTTTAGTATTATTATTGAATACCATTTTATTTTCTCAGACATGGTTAAATCTTGCAAATAAAGACTGGGTTTACTCCATCGATGAAGATCAAGGGTTTTTATGGATAGGAACGAGCGGAGGTATAGTAAAACTTAATAAGCAGACTAGGGAAACAATAATTTTTGACAGGGCTAACAAAAGAATTCCCGATAACAGTGTTTTGACACTTAATGTGAGACCTGATGATTCGGTTTGGGTTGGCTCTCGTCGTAGCGGAATAGGAATTTACGATAATAATGAATGCGTTACATACAATTCCGAAAACTCCAACATCCCTCATGACCAATATAATTCGAGCTTTGCATTTGACCTGGCTGATAATAATTATATTGGCTCGCTCGGGTTTGTTTCAAAATTTAAAAACGGAGTATTCGAAATCATTAAGCAAATGGATCCACTTGTTTCGTTTGATTGTATTTCTGATATGAAAATTGATAACTTTCAAAATGTTTGGATTGCTAGCTATCAGGGTTTGTTCAAATACGATGGGAATATAAGTGAAAGAATTGGAGAAGTAATTGGGCATGCAAACAGCATTGCATTAGATAAAAACAACAATATATGGGTTGGCACTGATAACTATGGTTTGTATTATTACAGTGGGGTTTCGTGGTTTTGTTACAATATGGTTAATTCGGGTTTGCCATCAAACAATGTTGGAAAAATCTTCTTTGACTCACAGGGTAACTTATGGATTGGCTCTTATGATAAGTTGACTTGTTTTTCTTCAACAGGAATTTGGAGTACCTATTCTTGTACTTCTCAGAATGGAAACGACTTCAAAATTTTCACGCTTTTCATTGATACTAATGACCATCTATGGATAGGAACTCGCAAAAACGGGCTGATGCTGTTTGAAAATGGGATATTCAAGGAAGTAAAATTTTCGCAACCCTCCGTATTTCCTTCAAACGTGATAAATACTATTGCGTTTGCATATGGCAAGCTATGGTTTGGTATTGATAATTATGGATTGTATTGTTATGATAATCAGCAGTATAAAAATTGGGATACTATAAACTCAAATCTTTTATACCAAACAATATTACATATAACTCCTGACAATCAGGGGAACCTATGGTTATTAACTAATAAATCAACTTATACACCAGCTGGATACGAAACATATTACAAACTGACCAAGTTCGATGGAATTCAATTTACGGATACCGAAACTCCATTTTCAACAGGTATATACCGGGTACTAAAGGTTGATGCTAAGGGAATTTTCTGGTTTGGAACATCCGCAGGAATTTATAGATGGGATGGAACCAATTGGGAAAATTATAACATTAATAATTCTCCATTGTCTTCAAATGTGGTTAATAGAATTGATTTTGACAGTAAGGGTAACATTTGGATCGGACTTAACGGAATGTGGGATGATTTTGGGCATCTTATCGGAGGAGGTTTGATGAAATTCGATGGTAATAAAAGCTGGCAGGAATACAATGTTTTTAATTCACCTTTACCATACAACACGATAAGAGCACTCAAGGTAGATAAAAATGACGTGGTTTGGCTGGGTACCGTAAACGATGGTGTCTGGGATGGTGGAGGCCTCACCCGGTTTGATGGTACAACCTGGCAATCGTTTATGAAAGAAAACTCCGGCATTTCGGACAATCAGGTATTGACAATTGATGAAGATACCATTGGTGAAATATGGGCCGGAACATTATTTGGAGGATTGGTTGGATATGATAAGTCATCAAAATGGGAGGTTTTTAAGCAGTCGAATTCAGGAATAGCCCTAAATCAAGTATCTTCAATTGCAATTGACAATTATGATAGAATTTGGATGACACACAATGTTTATTCAGGAGGTTCTGTGTACAACAGAAATTCATTAGGAATCAATCAGCCATATTCAAATAGAGAAGATTTGATTCAATTCTATCCTAATCCTGCAACTGACTATTTAATCGTTGAAAACAACATTCCAAATGAAAAAAACTTTACTATTGAAATATTTGACATACAGGGTAGAAGGTTATTTAATCAAATTATGTCAAATACTATCAATAAAATATCTTTATCGAATATTTGGAGTGAGTTGACAAGTTCTGTATTAATAATTAAAGCGATGACAAGTAATTCAACCTGTCAAGGGAAAATAATTATGATAAAATAAGTTACTGTTGCCAACGAGCCGTCAGCCGACAATGCGGGCGGGTTTCGGAGGTTAGCATTCACCAAACCTACAATTGATAAAGATTAAGAAAACAGACAACAAGTAAAACCCGCACTGCGGCTGCCGGCAGGGCGTTATAGGCAAGCACAGGAAACAGAAACTATAAAATAAAATATTATGAAAAATCTACTTAATGCAATTTTAATCAGTTTGTTACTTATTAGTTGCCAATCAAATTCAGAAAAAAAATCAGAAATTTTAAAATATAGAATAACTGAGAAACAAGACATTAGTTATTTAAACAATCAAAGAATGGTATATAGAATTATTCTTGATGTTGATTCATTACCTACTGACAAAGAAATGAGAAATACAGCAATTTATATCTGGGAGAATGGAAATAAAAACTGGAAAGAATTTACTGCCTTTCTTTATCTACCTGAGATGAATACAGGATTGACCGCATATGGTGTAGGAGAATTTAACGAAGATAGATTAATAAAATTTGTAAAAAATGAAAATGCTTTATTCGGAACTAAATGGGAAATTAAAGAAATGAAAGAAGCAGTAAAGGAAATTCCAGTTTCAGAATTAAAAGAATATACAATTGAACTTTCTGCGATTAATGAAGGAGAGAGAAAAGTGAAAATAAATATTAAAACAGACTTTCCAGATGGAACAAATCTATTGATAGATGTTAGCCGAACACATTATTTGAAAGGGAAAAATGAAGCTTATTCAGGAGAAATTTTTAGTAAAGATTTAATGGTAAAAAATGGAGAAATTGAAACAATAGTTTACATCAATGACACGAAATGGTACAATGAATGTCAAGAAATTAGTAAAGCTCTTCCTGATGACTTTCCACCAATATCAAAAATTTCTGATAAAATTGAAATAGGTGTACTATTTTCCCCTAGGAGAGATCAATCAAAAGAAACACTTGAAATATTAGGAAGAAATGGAGAATATATTAAAGGAAACGGTGCAGAGAGAACTATGGGGTTTACAACTTATAGAGTTTCTAAGGAGTTGATTATCCCATTTAAGAAATAATATGACTATCGAATCGACCAAGTGCCTGCCTATAACTTCGGGTTTACACAATGGCGGTCAACCGTGAGTTTGAGGCTGTTTGAGAATAAATAAACTTCGGTAGGGAAAGAATGGTAGGTGGTTTCAAACTCCGCCACTGTGCAAACCCGCACCGTTAGCTGTAATTGTGCCATATGTTTCGTTTTCCAATATAAAGACAATATATGAAAGAGGAAAAACCAATCGTTGTTGCTGAATTTGATGTTCTTGGATTTAGTGACAGAACAATAAATGAAAAAGCAGAATCTTTATCTCAGGCATATGATAAACTCATAAGTCTTGCAGAAAAATATAAAAACTGTACAATGTTAAATTGTGGTATTCCAATTGGAAATGGTTCTTTTGCGGCAGGATTTGGGGTATTCGATATTGAACATGTTTATTTCAGCGATACCATTATTCTCTGGTGTAGTTACAATTCTTTCTGTTTTCCTCCTTTCTGTGATATGTGCCTTACTTTCTTCTGTGAAGTCATTGAGGAAGGTTTCCCGTTAAGGGGAGGAATTGCCGTTGGAGATGCATATATGGATAAAATAAAAGGAAAATATTTGGGTAAAGCTTATGTTGAAGCAGTGAAAGTTGAACAAGCTCAAGATTGGATCGGAGTTTCATTTGGTCCATCTTTCGCTAAAGATCCATATAAAAATCTGTTCATGGCAAATGATGTATTAGTATATCGCGAACATACTAAACCAGGTAAATCAATGTATATTCCCGGATTAGTTCTAACCTGAATTATTCATAAAAAAATGGAAAAGTTTGTTATCTCATTGATAATCATTATCTTTGAGGTGTATAAACTTTTAAACAAACTTTTCCATGAGTAAAGATACAAAAAGCCCAAATACCCATCTTGTTTCTGAT
>JAPLDP010000018.1 GCA_026391695.1 Bacteroidota bacterium | reverse complement strand
GGCAGATATTCTGACCATGAAGTTTAATTCAGATGGTGAGATTTTAGCCGCAAAAAGTTATGGTGGCACACAGGATGATTATGGTGCAGGAGTGGTTGTTTTTGGTGAAGATGAACTGGCAATAACTGGATATTTTAAAAGTAGTGTTATTGAATTTGATACCCTGACGCTTAATAACCAGGGTTATGAAGATGCATTCGTCTATTGTATCAATCAACTTTATCCACAAGCCCAATTCACCTATATAATTGATGGGGATACAGTTACATTCCAGAATACGTCATTAAATGCTGATTCATATTTATGGGACTTTGGAGATGGTAATACATCTGATGAAATAAATCCTGTTCATCAATACAATGAAAGCGGATATTACGATGTTACCCTTGTTGCAAACAATTCCTGTGGGTCTGATTCACTAACCCAGGCCGTATATATTTGTGACTTTCCCGTCAGCGATTTTTCATACATGATTGATTCCTTTACAGTTGTTTTCGAAAACTTGTCCTTTTATGCTGATTCCTATATATGGGATTTCGGAGACGGCTATATCTCTACACTTGAGAATCCAGTGCATACTTACGAGCTTGAAGGGGAATATACGGTAACCCTCATTTCTATTAACACTTGTGGTTCAGATACACGTAGCGATATAATTACTATTTGCATTCAACCTGTTGCAAACTTTGACCAACTAATAAATGGTCTGCAGGTTCGTTTTATCAATTTGTCGCAAAATGCTGATTCCTATCAATGGGATTTTGGAGATAATTGTATTTCTGATGAAATAAATCCCGTCCATATTTACCAGGACGAAGGAATTTATCTGGTAACGCTTCAGGCTTATAGTAATGCCGGATGTTATAGTGAAATAAGCCAACAAATTACAGTCGATAGTGCGATCATTTCCCATGTTATCAGTATTCCAAATGGTTGGAGTGGTATATCCAGCTATGTTGTTCCTTTAGATGATTTAATCGCACACATTTTTGAGCCAATTGTTTCGGAAATGGATATTCTTATGGATGGTTTTGGAAAGGTTTATTGGCCGGATCAAGGAATTAATACAATCTATTTATGGGACTCACATCATGGGTATAAAATAAAAACAACAAATGACCTTCAGTTGATTATTGATGGTAAGATCGAAAATAACAGAACTCTTAACTTGTTCTCAGGTTGGAATATTATACCTGTTTTATCGCTCCAACCCGTGGATTGTCAGGAGCTTTTTGAACCATTGGGGGATACACTTACAATTGTTAAAGAGATAGCAGGAACAAATTTATATTGGCCAAGCCAGAATATTTACACCTTAACAGCTCTTCTGCCAGGAAAAGCATATCTATTACAAGTAAATAATAATTGCACTTTGACCTTTCCTGATATCAGAACTACTATTGGACAAGTCAACTCATTTATAAATCTTAATATATCACAGCCCTGGAATGATGTTATTAAGACGGGTAGTTCGCATATCATAGCAATTGATCAAAAAGCCATGAACGAATTACAGTATGGTGACATCATTGGATGTTTCACAGAGAGTGAAGCATGTGCAGGATTAATAAGGATTGAGGATGTGACAATAAATGTTGCTATTACCGTTTTTGGTGATGACCCAACGACATTCGATATGGCTGAAGGATTCAAAGAAAAAGAACCATTCCATTTCAGGCTTTACAGGGAATCAAATGATGAGATTTATGACCTGAATGTCCAATATGACGGGAATTTACCTGACCGGAACGTATTCAAAGATAATGGTCTCTCCGCGATTAACGGAATGGAGCTGTTGATTTCTGAATATAATGATAATTCATGTCCTGGTTCTGTCTTGATCTATCCAAATCCAGGCATTGATCTGATAACAATTCTAAATACTACCGGGTTTGATAATATTTACATAGAAATCAGCAATTTACAAGGCCAGATACTTTATCAGGATGTTTTATTCAACCTGAAAGAAAGGATTAATATTTCATCTTTTGAAAAGGGAATCTATTTGATTAAAATTGATACACCATTAAGTTCAATTACGAAGAAGATAGTCAAATACTAATACTTTCCCCTTTCTGAAATGCTATAATCAAGGATTATCCAGAGTTCTGATACCCCCTAAAATCCTATAAAACTTATAATATGTAGTGGCACAAACCTGAATTCATGCTGTTACTATGTTATTAATAAAATAGTTACAAAAATCAAGTGTCAAAGTCAGGAATTATTGTATTTTCGCATATCAATTCATAACGAAACTTCAGTGAAGCAATTCTCAATAAAAAAGGCAATCCCCTATATTGCTGCTTTAGTCGTTTTTCTGAGCCTGACAATTGTTTATCTCTTTCCACTCCTGGAAGGTAAAGCGATCATGTCGAGTGATATTGTCAACTTCGGTGGAATGGCCCAGGAGTTGATCCAGTACCGTGATCAGACCGGCGAGGAAGCCCTGTGGACCAATTCCATGTTCAGCGGCATGCCGGGTTATCTGATCTCCACCGAATACCCGCATAATCTGGTGCTGTATGTAGACCGGTTCCTGCAGCTGGGGCTCCCTTATCCCATGGGGCTGGTGTTCCTTTATTTCATCGGATTTTTTATTTTACTCCTCAGTTGTAAGGTGGATAAATGGATCAGTCTGGTCGGTGCAATTGGTTTCGCATTATCTTCCTACTTTTTTATTCTGCTGGAAGCAGGACATAATTCCAAAGCGCATGCAATCGGATACATGGCCCCTGTACTCGCAGGTATTATCCTGGCCTACCGTGGCAAATACCTGCTGGGCGGTATCGTTACAGCCCTGTTCCTGGCTCTGCAGATCAATGCATACCACCTGCAGATCACCTATTACCTGATGATCATCATCGTTATATTTACAATTGCTGAAATTTATAAAACCATAAAAGAAAAGTCCTATTTTCATTTTATCAAAGCCTCTACCGTATTGATCATTGCCGCTTCTCTGGCAATTGCAACCAATGCTTCAAGTCTATGGACTACGCTTGAGCAAAGCAAATATTCGATCCGAAGCCGGTCAGAGCTTACCTTCAGTCAGGATAATCAAACCTCGGGACTGGATAAGGATTATGCCACGACCTGGAGTTACGGGATCCCGGAAACCATGACCCTGCTGATCCCCAATTTTCATGGAGGTAGCTCCTCCGGGTCATTGGGGCAGAATTCCGAGACATACCGTGTCCTTTCGCAAAACAATATACCCAATGCCCGCCAGATCATCAAACAACTGCCGTTATACTGGGGGACGCAGCCTTTTACTTCCGGCCCTGTTTATGTTGGAGCCATTGTTTTCTTCCTGTTCATACTGGGCCTGTTTATTGTGAAAGGCCCATGGAAATGGTGGCTTTTCGCAGCTACAGTCCTGTCAATCCTGCTGGCTTGGGGACGTCATTTCATGCCGTTGACTAACTTCTTCCTGAATCATATACCGGCCTATAACAAATTCAGGGCAGTTTCGATGACCCTTGTGATCGCAGAACTGACCATGCCATTGCTTGGTTTCTTTGCACTGCAGAAACTGGTGAATGAAAAGACCGACCTACCTATGGTGAAAAAGGTCCTGAAATACCTGTACCTGGTTCTTGGTGTGATCATTCTCGTTTTTGTCCTGTTCCCCGGATCGTTTTTCAGCTTTTCTTCCCCGCGTGATGCCCAGTATCAGTTTCCTGACTGGCTGCTGACCGCCCTGCGCGACGACAGGATGCGCATGCTGCGGTTGGATGCGCTTCGCTCGCTTGTTTTCGTCTCCCTTACCTTTGGTCTGCTCTGGTTTTACCTGTCGGGAAAAATCAAAAAGTCGTATGCCATTGCGGCCATCGGACTGCTTATCGTGGTCGATATGTGGCCTGTCTGCAAGCGCTACCTGAATTCCGATGATTTTGACCGGAAAGCGCAGCTGGAGAAACCATTCAAACCCTCTCTTGCCGATCAGCTGATCCTGAAAGACAAAACGCCTTATTTCAGGGTATGGAATATGACCGAGGACTTTGATAAATCGGCACGTACCTCCTATTTCCATAAAAATATAGGTGGTTATCATGGGGCCAAGCTGCGCCGGTACCAGGAATTGTACGATTACCATCTATCCGGTGAAGGGCAGGGATTTATCCAGTTGCTGTCAAACAAGCCGGGTTTTCTTGCCTTTAATCTGGGACTTCGTCAGCTGAAAACATTCAATATGTTGAATACCAGGTATATCATTTTTGATCCGCAAAAGGAGCCCATCCTGAATTTAAATGCCATGGGCAATGCATGGTTTGTCCCTCAATACAAGATCGTCCCCAATGCCGATATGGAGATCACTGAAATGAATACATTCGATCCGAGGTTAACGGCCATCATTGACCAGTCGTTCGAAGACCAGGTGAAGAGTTTCACTCCGTTTTATGATTCCACAGCAACCATACTGCTCACTGGTTATCAGCCCAATCACCTTGAATACGAGAGCAAGGCATCGGCCAACCAGCTGGCGGTTTTTTCGGAGGTATACTATCCTAAAGGTTGGAATGCTTACCTGGATGGACAGAAAGTGGATTTTTTCAGGACCAATTATGTGTTAAGGGGCATGATTGTCCCCAAAGGAAACCACAGGATTGAGTTTAAATTTGAGCCTCAATCATATTACCTGGGTGAAACTATCTCACTCATCAGCTCACTCGCTTTGATCCTAATCCTGCTGGCTGCAGTGTACGTCGAATGGAGGAATGCCCGGGTAAGACAATCCACTAAAACATAGATCCCTGTGAAGGATCACTTTAAACAGCATTCATTTGAAAAGAGTCCTTATCATAACTTATTACTGGCCTCCCAGCGGTGGAGGAGGGGTGCAGCGGTGGCTGAAATTCGTCAAGTACTTGCGCAGGTATGGCTGGGAGCCTGTGGTTTATGCTCCTGAAGATCCCGAGTATCCCGAATTTGATCATTCCTTGGTGAAAGAGGTTCCTGATGGACTGGAGATCATTAAAAGGCCTATCTGGGAACCGTTCGACCTGTACAAGAAATTTACGGGCAGGAAAAGGGAGGAACGACTGGGTGCCGGATTTTTGAGCGAGCGGAAAAATGGCAGCAGGTTGCATAATTTCGCTCAGTGGGCGAGGGGAAATTTCTTCATACCCGATGCTAGAAAATTCTGGATCCGACCTTCGGTAAACTATTTGAAAAAATATCTCAGGCATCATCCGGTCGATGCGGTGGTGACCACCGGTCCCCCTATGTCGATGCACATGATCGGGTTAAAATTAAAGAAAATTACAGGGATCCGCTGGCTAGCTGATTTCAGGGATCCCTGGACGAATGTGGATTTCTATCATGAATTGAACCTGATGAAATGGGCTGACAGGAAGCATCACCGGTATGAGCGTACGGTACTTGAGGCAGCTGATGAGGTGACGGTGGTCAGCAACGGCATGGTAACAGATTTTAAAAAGATTGTTAACCGCACGTATCATGTGATCACCAATGGTTTTGATGAGGAAGATTTCAAAACGGAAGATGTACCCCTTGACAGCAAATTCAGTATTGGTCATTTCGGATCGCTCGGAAAGGCACGTAACCCGGAATTGCTCTGGGAAGTGCTATCGCAAGTGAAATCTGAAATACAAGATTTTGACCGTGACCTGGAGATCAAGCTGGTGGGGAATGTGGATTTCCAGGTGATGGAATCCATTCAGAAGCATGGACTCACTGAGAATCTGAACAGGATCGGTTATCTCAGTCATGACGAGATGATTCAGGAGATGAAGCGTTCGCAGGTATTGCTTCTGGTGATCAATAACACCCCAAATGCAAAATTGATCGCCACAGGCAAGCTTTTCGAGTACCTGGCAGCCAGGCGTCCGATTCTTTGCATCGGTCCGGAGGATGGCGATGCGGCCAGGATCATTGGGAAAACGGGGGCCGGAGAGGTATGCGGATTCGATGACCAGGAAAAATTAAAAAGGTCGATCCGGATATGTTACCTGAACTTTTCTAACAAGGGATTGGTTATCAAAGGAAAAGGAATTGAAAATTATGCCAGAAGACTCTTGGCTGGTGAGATTGCCAAATGTTTGAATGATGAGCAGTGAACCGATACAACCACAGATAGTGGCAGGCTTTTATGATGACTATACGCAAAAGCAGCAGAAAACCGGAACCAACCTGCGGCATTATTATCTATTTCACCGGTTGAAAAGAGCGGGTTTAAAGAGACATCACCATGTGCTGGAAGTGGGTTGCGGAATAGGGACGCTGACAAGGCTCATACACCGATATGTTTCACGCGGGCATGTAGTGGCTGCGGATATCAGTGAAAAGAGCATAGAAATGGCCAATAAAAGGTTTGGGAATGCTTCCCGTATCGAGTTCCTGGTGACCGACATGCAAAACTTCACCTACCCTGAAAAATTTGATTTTATTGTTCTTCCGGATGTGCTAGAGCACATTCCCATTGAGCAGCACAGGCATCTTTTTGGGGTATTAAGAGCGCACATGCATGATGATTCGGTTATTTTTATCAATATACCGCATTCGAGGTTTATTGAGTATTTTAAAGAGAATTGTCCTGAAAAACTCCAGATAATTGACCAAGCTTTACAGGCAGATTTAATTGTAAGTAGCGTATGTTCAAATGATTTAGTTCTACTTAGGTATAATTCTTATTCTCTTTTTCATAAAGAAAACGATTACGTTGAATTAATAATTATTACCAATAATAAACTTATCAAACCCACACCCATTTCAAGTGTTTATATTATTTTTAAAAAACTAATTTACAGAGTACTATATTTAGCTTATTTCTAATTTCTTGATTTGATGCTGAAGAATAAAAAGATCGTTTATATTTCGCCCGTCCAATCAACCTTTGTAACGAAGGATATTAATTTATTATCTGGAAGATTCACTTTGTTAAATCCAAAACATCCATGGAATAATAAGTTCCTTACCCCCCTTGTGTTTATCATGCAGGCTTTTTTTTTACTGCGACACCAGTTTTCAATCAAGGCCATTTTTATAATGTTTGCAGGTTATTGGTCCTTACTGCCAACTCTATGGGGTAGACTTTTCAACAAGCCAGTTTATATTATACTTGGAGGCACCGAATGTGTATCTTTCCCTTCGATAGATTATGGAAGTTTGAGAAAGCCATTTCTAAGAATGGTAATCAAATGGTCTTTTCAATATTGTAAATGTTTACTTCCTGTCGATGAATCACAGGTTAAATCGGAAAATACATATTATGAAGGAGTCGACTCCCAGACGCAGGGTTTTAAATATTTTTTCCCTAAGCTTAGTACACCTTACAAGGTAATTCACAATGGCTTTGATATTACTTTCTGGAAAAGGGATCCAACTCAGGTTAAGAACCATGGTACTTTTATTACTGTGGCTTATATTAATAATTCAGCCGGGATTAAGCTTAAGGGAATTGATCTTATAATGCAACTTACTGTGATGTTTCCTGAAAATAAATTTATTATTATTGGTATTGATCCTAAAATTAGAAATGAATTTATTGGGATTCCTTCAAATCTTACTTTATATAACTCAATGTCTCCTGAAAAGATCAGAGGATTTCTGGCTGAATGTGAATTCTATTTGCAATTATCAATTTCCGAGGGATTTCCCAACTCATTATGTGAGGCTATGCTATGTGAATGTATTCCAATTGGGTCCAAGGTCGGAGGAATTCCTTTTATTATCGGGAAAAGCGGTGTTATAATCAGTCGTCGGGATGAAAGCATAATTGAAAGTGAAATAATAAATCTTCTTAATTTAGAAGAAAAAGAACGAAAGAAACTTGGGCGTGAAGCTCGAAAACGGATTGTTGAGAATTTTGCTATTGATAAAAGAGAAAAGGCTTTCATGCGACTGTTGGATACAGAAATATTTTAATGGATAGTTTGAAATAAAAAAATTATTATAAATCAAATGGGCGTCATCCAATATCAGTGAGATTAAATCCTATCTTGAATGAAAATCTCTAAAAAAATAGCACGAAATGTTGTTCTTCCAATTATTGTCAATCTTGGATTGGAAAAGGTATTGAGAAGTTTTGCGAAACATTCTATTTTAAATATTATGTTCCATGGTGTGGTATCCAGGAATGGTAATTTCTTTTCACCCAGACATATACCTGTCGAGCAATTTGATCGAATATTAAGATACCTTTCGAAAGAATTCGCATTGATTAGTATAAACGAAGCATTTCATTATTATCGGAACAACCTCAAGCCAACTAGAAGGACTATTACTGTTTCATTTGACGATGGTTACAAGAATAATCTACTGGTCGTGTTGCCTCTTATAGAGAAATATAAGATTAAAGCCACATTCTTTATTTCAAGTGCTTGCATAGATGAGCATTCGTATCCTTTCCTTTGGGCTGACGCATTAGCTTGTCTGAAATATTTTCATCAACAGGACACGGTCATAATTGATGATCTGAAATTCACAAACCTTGTCGAGGAATCATCCCAAATTCATCTAAGTGGATTTTTAAAAGAACAGGGCGCATTGAA
Source organism: Bacteroidota bacterium (assembly GCA_026391695.1). Classification (NCBI taxonomy): domain Bacteria; kingdom Pseudomonadati; phylum Bacteroidota; species Bacteroidota bacterium. Next base: position 18,543 of record JAPLDP010000018.1, on the reverse strand, counting down.
GCGCGATAGTATTCTTGGGAACCTTTGTACAAAGTTCGATATAGTTAATAAAATAAGAAAAATACCATCTGAATTATGGGAACTCTTAAGCACGAAAGAAATAAAACAGTTATCTGACTCAAAATTGGTCGAAATTGGTTCTCATGGGCATCTACATTATAATTTGGCAAATATTGACAGATTCGATGCGTATAATGATATGCAAAAATCGAAAATCCTGCTGGAAAGTGTCCTCGATAAACAAGTCGAAAGCATAGCTTATCCGGATGGAAGCTATAATATGGATATTATAAACATGGCAACAGAGATTGGATTTACCAGCCAGTTGGCAGTTAATTATTTAAATGAATCAGATAGGAATGATCCACGTATTCTGAATCGTCACGGCATTTCAGCTACGACAACTTTTGAATCAAACATTTTTACATTGAATAAAACATTCTCTAAAAAGGGCTTCAGTTAAACATTTCGTTTTATGAGTGAATATTTTTTTAAACAAATAAATGAAAATTCTGCTGCACATATAAAACAATTATATAAGCGGTGTTTTAATTTACATAAATCTATAAAAGAAATTCGCCAAAAATACGCCACCGATCTGTTCGGACTGCGCGATATTGGATTTATTGCTTATGATGGTAAGGGAAAGCCTGGCGCTTATTATGGTGTATTCCCAATAACAATGACTATCGATGGGAATGATTATTTGGTTGCTCAGTCAGGAGATACCATGACTGCTCCAGAACATCGAAAAAAAGGATTATTTATAGATCTTGCAAAAAAAACATATGAATTGGCTAAAGAAAAAAATATTCAATTCATTTTTGGTTTTCCTAATGATAACTCTTATCCTGGATTTAAAATTAAACTGGATTGGGAATTCTTCGGATCTATGCAGGATTTTAAACTTTTTAGCAAAGCGGTTCCTTTATGCGAGTTTGTTTCAAAATTTAGATTATTAAAGCCTTTGTACAAAATATATTGCAATTTAATTCTTTCGACCTCCATGCTTAAACTAGATGAAAAAATTGCTGGTAGTTTTAATCATAATTTGTCATCTGGCCTGATTAAGAAAGATCTGAATTTTTTTAAATACAAGAGCAGAAATACATATCTGATAAAAGTTAATGATTTTATTTTTTTTGTTAAACCCGAGACCCATTTAATAATTGGAGATGTTGTGTTTTTTGAAGAAGAAATGACAGATCAGTTCATTCAAACTATGTATTCTCTAGCTAAAAAGTTAGGTTGTAAGAGGATTATACTGTCATTAAGTAAGAACCATTGGTTATATGGATTTTTAAAGGAAAGATTAGCATCCACCGATGAGTTACCTGTTGGTTTCCTAAGATTTAATAAAGACCAGCCCATTGATCAGATTTCTTTTACCAGAGCTGATTATGATACCTTTTAATTATAACATAACAATTAAAACCAATTTTTTTATCAGAAGTTTTAATCTTTTATTATTGAGGTGGTCTGAGAAATTAGGACAGGGAACTAAGTTGAACAAAAAGCGTAAACCTGTCAATTATAAAAAAGGCTAGAGAAAATTTTCAGCAGCATTCAAGACACAGGTTGTTCTTGAAGCATTAAAAGAGTGCTCCTGAATCACATGTGGAATTTTAAGAATTTTATACCAGAATTTAGATTTGTTTAGAGTGATATCAATCATAATCTGCACATATAACAGAGAAGCATACCTCAGGAGGTGTCTGAATAGTTTAATCCGTCAGAACATGGATAAAAAGCTTTACGAAATTATTCTTGTCAATAATAATTGCTCTGATCAGACAGATACATTTTGTAGGGATTTTATAGAAAGTAATCCGGAGATTCATTTTAAATACTTAATCGAGGACAACCAAGGATTATCATTTGCAAGGAATAAAGGCATAAGAGAAGCGAAAGGCGATATTCTACTGTTTATTGATGACGATGCTTATGCGCCTGAAAAGGATTATTTAAGCGTTATTCAATCATTCTTTGCAACACATCCTGATGTGGCTTCTATGGGGGGTAAAATCGTTCTTTTGTTTGAAGCACAAAAATCACATTGGATGACGGACTTTTTAATGCCCTTGATCTCGGCGAAGAAATGAAGCCATTCACTTATCATAAATTTCCTATTGGAGCTAATATGGCATTCAGGAAATATATTATTGATAAATACGGGGACTTTAACACAGCTTTGGGTCGTAAAGGTGATTTATTGGAAGGTAGTGAGGAAAAGAATCTTTTTAACCGCTTAAAGTCAAATAAAGAGAAAATTTATTATTTACCCGAGGCCATAGTCTTCCATATTGTCTCAGCTAGCAGACTGTCGCAGCGATTCATCAGAATGCAGGCTATTGGGATAGGTTTTAGTGAATGGAAACGATCATACTTTGAAGGGAATAATGCTGTTGTTATAAAGACATCCGGTGAAATATTCAAATGGCTGGCTTCCTTTATCTTGTTCTTCTGGTATTTAATAACATTAGAGGGGATTAAAGGTTGGATGATCGTAAAATTCAGATTTTATGTTACATTGGGATACCTGAAAGGAGTACAATCACAATTCAGAAAACATAAATCATAACATCTTTATCACGATAATTTTGGGATTAATGAAAATTGAATCATTTGTAAAACATTTACTCAGCAATGGATTTAAAGCATTCACTCTTGATAAACATAACTATCTCTTTTATAAATAAGAAATTCGAAAATTTTTGGATACACTAAAATTGGATGATTGCCTTGATTAATAATACATGTATTAATACAGAAAGCAAAGTTGGGAATAGTTGAGAAACAAGCGATAAAAGGTACTGTATATACCTATTTAGGTGTAATTATTGGATTCATCACCAATGGGATCATATTTCCCAGGATTCTGAAATCAGAGGAAATCGGGCTGCTAAGTATCCTTGTTTCTTACTCGTTGATTTTCGCTCAGCTGTCTTCACTCGGTTTCATCAGCACCACTACCAGGATGTTTACATTTTTCAGGGATCAGAACAAACAACATCATGGTTTTCTCTTTCTTGCCCTGTTGGTTACAACTATAGGATTTGTACTGTCATTGATCATATTCTTTATTGTAAAGCCCATCCTGGTCGAAAAAAGCCTTGAGAAGTCTTATCTGTTTTCGGAATATATTAACTATCTTATACCACTTATTGCATTTATTCTTTATTTCAACATCCTGGATAACTATTATAAGGTCCTTTATAATGCCGTCATAGGTACCTTTCTTAAAGAGCTATTCCAGAGGTTTTTAATACTCATCGGCATTATTCTTTTTTATTTCAGTATCGTAGATTTCAATCAATTTGTTATTGTTTATATTATATGCTTTGCGCTGCCCACGCTTATCATTATTTTATCACTGATCAAAGCCGGACAGTTCAATCTGAAACCGCAGTTTAAGTTTTTAACAAAGGATCTCTCCAGAACAATGACTCTGATGAGCTTATTTGGGATTATCTCAGCCTCAACAGGTGTCATCACCCTTAATATTGACAGAATTCTGATTGATGACATATTAGGTCTTGGTCCTACGGGTGTATACGTTACTGCCTTTTTCTTCGCAACGTTGGTTATTTTACCTTCACGGCCATTGTTAAAGATTTCTTCTGCTGTGATAGCAGATGCCTGGAGAAAGAACGATACTGTCAAATTAAATGATCTTTATTATAAGAGCTGCCTGAATCAGATGATCATTGGGTTGTTGCTATTGATCGGCCTTTGGGTAAATATTGACAATATCTTTAAAATCCTGCCACCGGTATATGAATCAGGTCGTTATGTCATCCTTTATATAGGAATATCCTTCCTTTTTGATATGGTCATTGGCGTTAATACGACCCTGGTGGCAAATTCAAGATATTATAAAGTAGGCGCGTTATATATGATTGTATGGGTGTTATTAGTCATTATTACAAATCTGATCCTCATACCAATATATGGAATTGTCGGTTCGGCCATTGCATCCGCTCTCTCAAAATTAATTGTCGATTCATTGGCTGTCCTATTTGTGTACGTGAAATTCAAAATGTTTCCTTATAATTATAAATTTCTGGTAATTCTTCTTATCGGGGGATTAGCTTATTTTATCGGGTACTTAATTCCAGAGATGCATCATTTTATTCTGGATATAATTATCAGAAGCTCTCTTGTCGCTGTGATATACATAATGCTGATTCTGGGACTCAGGCTATCGGAAGAGATGAATCAGAATTTTCACAAAACAATTAAAATACTGAAAGGAACTTTTAAAAAGAATTAAAAATCAATATATAGCGTCCGTTCCTTGTCGAGGATATTATTGACAAAGTGTGAGAGTGGGTAATCCTGGTTAAAGACCTTATGCAGTTCGCCTATCATGGGGAATTCGTCAACAGACCGTTTGTGGGCCAGAATTTTTTCAATGATGACATTCAGTGCGATGCACCCTTCGAGCACGACTTTATCCGAAATATTTTCGGTGAAGAAACCTTTCCCAATGAGCAGGCCCAGTGTGCGGTTGCGGCTCAGGTCATTGAGTGCGGTGAGGCTGAAGTCGCCATACCCGCAGTAATTGAACATAGTTTCTTCACGTCCACCAAAGAGCAGGAGAAGTTCCCTCATCTCATTGAAAGCTCGTGTGAGGACCAGAAAACGCAGATTGGTGGAGTTAAAGTGAGCGTCGACGATGCCGATGATGATGGCGTAGACGTTCTTAAATATACTCAGCAGCTCCACGCCCCGGAGGTCGGTGGAAAAATCCAGGAAAATATTTGTTCCCGCGAATAGGTCCGAAAAGATCCTGAAAAGATCCTGGTGTTCGGTAGCCAATGTGAATCCTGTCGGTGAATTGTTAATGATCTCGCGTGCGAATGTCGGCCCTTTCATCGCGCAAACGGGATTTTTAAATTTCTCACCCAGACATTCGGAGATGATCCTGTTTTCCTTGCAGAATCCTTTGGCCATGTTGACCAGAAGAGCCTGGGAGGGAAGCCTGGACTTTAGCTGCCGGAGATAGTCAACCACTACCACAGAGGGGATGGCTAAAAAAATGATCCCGGCCCGGCTGAGTATCTCTTCGCTGGTGCTGGCTTTCAGAGCGGTATGAAGGCGGATATTGGGGAAATACTTGTTGTTCAGGTGTGTGCTGTTGATGGATGCGGCTACCTCTTTTTCGATGGTTAGGAGATGGACATCCAATTCTTCTTTTGATGCCAGCACCTGGCCCAGTGCTGTACCGATAGAGCCGGCGCCGATGATGACGATGTTCCCATTGAGATTATCCATCCTGATAGAGTTGTTTGTTGTACAAATTTATACAAAACTACAATAAAATTAGGGGTCATCACAATAATGCGTACCTGGGATTAGAATTCGTGATTTAAATGGCCCAGGACTTCAGTCCTGGGGTTCAAAGCCAACTATGACGTGGGCTTTAGCCCGAAACAAACGCTTGAACACAGATTTTCACATATGCCATATCGTAAACAAGGTTTTGGGCTAAAGCCCGGTTTGGTGTTGTCTTCTTGACACCGTGCTAAAGCACGGAGTTATTCATTTCCCCGTGCTAAAGCACGGAGTTATTCACCTTCGTTACCCTGAAAGTACGCATTTCTGTGTAGATACAAAATTATATTAACCACGGAGGAATTCACGGAACAGCTTCAAGCGACATGTCGAGGCTTTTAATCTGGTGAGTGAGGGCGCCGACGGAGATGAAGTCGACACCTGTTTCAGCGTATTCCCTGATATTTTCGAGCCGTATGCTGCCTGATGCTTCTGTTTCATAGCGGCCCTGTATCATGCCGACGGCTTTTTTAAGCTCCACAGGGGAGAAATTATCCAGCATAATACGGTGAATGCCGCCGGCAGCGAGGACTTCATTGAGTTCAGCAAAGTCACGGACCTCTATCTCAATTTTAAGCTCCATCTTATTCCTGGCCAGGTATTGCCGTGTACTCTGAATTGAGTTGGTGATTCCGCCGGCAAAATCGATGTGGTTATCCTTGATGAGGATCATGTCGTACAGGCCTGCGCGGTGGTTATACCCACCACCGGTCCTGACGGCATATTTCTCCAGCTCGCGCCACAGTGGCGTCGTTTTACGCGTATCCAGCACCCTGGTGTGCAGTCCCTGCAACTGTGCAACAACCTTGTATGTATATGTGGCTATGCCGCTCAGGCGCTGCAGGAAATTCAATGCCAGCCGCTCTGCCGACAGTATGGCAATAGCTTGGCCCTCAATGGTAAAGGCTATGTCGCCCTTTTTAATAATGGTGCCATCCGGCATTGCAACATTGAAGTCAACATCGGGATCGACTTTCATAAAGACTTTCCTGGCTATATCAACGCCTGCCAGTATCCCTGCCTCTTTGATGAGCAAACGGGCTTTTTTCCGCGCCGATGATGGTATCGTCGCCAGGCTGGTATGATCAGCCTCTCCGATATCTTCCTGTAATGCCAGGCTGATGAGGTCGTCGACGGTCATGGTTTGTTCATTCAGCGTCAAACTGCAGTTGCTGTAAATATAATGTGCCGGAGAGCTTTTTTATCAGAATATAGGCTCTGAAGGTGGAGGATGCTGATTTATAGGTGCCGATAAAATACTGGGAGCCTGAATCGGAAGCCCCTTCGTGGTCGATGACAAATGACACCGGAGGATTTTTCGCGAAGAAGTCCTTGAGGATCAGCTCAGCCTGCGACTTGCTGTAGGTGCCCTCAACTGACGGAAGGGTGATGTTCACCGTTTTATCGAAATAGCCGGAAAGCCGGGCTGCATCACCGGAACGTATGGCTGCAGCGACCTCCTGCTTGATGTCGCCGGCCTGGTATAAATTTAATGCCCCCGGGATGCCGGATAACAGAATTATTAGTATTATTGAAAGGCTCTTCATAGTCACGAAATTTAGAATATCGCACAATAATTAAACCAAATAACGATGGGTAAATTCCATTGGTTCATACAAAGTTAGTATAATTGTGATGAAAAAACCGTGTCGGAAAAATTAAGTGTTTATGAAAATAACATTGCTGATGATCGGTAAAACGGAAGAGGACTGGCTCAGGAGCGGCATAGCTGAATATGAAAGCCGTGTAAAGCATTACATTCCCTTCACAGCCGTTATGATACCGGCTTTAAAACAAACCCGGCACCTTAGCGCCGTTCAGCAGAAACAGGAGGAGGGTGAGCTGATATTGAAGCACCTTAAACAGGATGATGTGGTCATTTTACTCGATGAGAAAGGAAAACACTTTTCATCGCCGGATTTTGCCGGTTTCATCCAGGATAAAATGAATGCCGGGATAAGGAACCTGGTTTTTATCATCGGGGGATCTTATGGTTTTGATGCAAAGATATATAAAATGGCTAACGGCATGGTGGCGCTGTCGATGATGACGTTTTCGCATCAGATGGTGCGGGTGATATTTATGGAGCAGCTATACAGGGCATTCACCATTCTGAGGAATGAGGCATATCATCATTGAAATCTATTTCCCCGGGCATTGGCTGATGATGCCTTCTCTGATATTTTTTCCGCCATAGCACTTGCCAAAGGCGAAACTGAACTGCTGTGCAAGTTTTTTAGCTGCCACCTCATACGCCTCTTTATCAGCCCATGTGTTTTTAGGGAGGAGCATCTCCTGGGGTACGCCGGGGCAGGAGAGCGGTACATTCAAATGGAATAGCGTATCCTCCACATATTCCACGTGATCCAGTTCGCCCGACAGGGCTGCATCCACCATTCTGCGCGTGAGGGATATGTCGATACGTTTACCTGTGCCATAGGCACCACCACTCCAGCCTGTGTTGATGAGAAACACGCGCGTGTGGTGTTTCTTCATTTTTTCACCCAGCATTTCGGCGTAGATATGTGGATTGCATGGCATAAATGGCTGGCCGAAGAACCGTGAGAAGGTGGCCTGCGGCTCGGTGATGCCTGTTTCGGTGCCTGCCAGCTTGCTGGTGTATCCCATCATAAACCACAGCATTGCCTGGTCGGGGTGCAACCGCGACACCGGCGGCAAAACACCACAGGCATCGGCAGTGAGGAAGAGGATGGTCGACGGGTGCCCTGCTGTGGACAACTCTTTGATGTTTTTCAGGTAGCTCAGCGGATAGGAGGCCCGGGAATTCTCGGTGAAACGTCCGTCAAAATAATCTATCCTGCCATTGGGGTATATCATGGCATTCTCGATAATGGCGCCGTGATTCAGGTAATGATCCTTGTGCATGACCGCGTCATAGATGTCCTTTTCCTTTGCAGGATTTATGTTGATCATTTTCGCATAGCAGCCATTTTCGAAGTTGGCGATGCCGGTGTCGCTCCAGCCATGCTCATCGTCGCCGAGGAGAGCCCTGCGGGGGTCGGCGGAGAGAGACGTTTTCCCTGTGCCCGACAGGCCGAGCAGCAGTGCCGATGCCCCGTCCTTTCCTTCATTGGCGGAACAGTGCAGCGGCAGTATGCCTTCAAAGGGCAGGTAGTAGTTCATGACGGTGAACATCATCTTCTTGACGCTGCCGCAATAGGCCGATCCGACAATGACGCCCATCCTGCGGTCAAAATCAATGGCGACCACCAGCGTGGAGGTTTTGCCATCAGGCGGCTTCCGCAGCCTGCCTTCATACTTTTTTTCATCCAGCTTATCATAGGGCATTTGTAAAATACTGAATCTTTTGCCGGCAAAGATGCTTTTATGGATATCAGCAGGAACTGGCCTGAACATGTTGTCGGTAAACAGGGCATGGAGTGCATGTGAAGTGACGAGCCGCACAGGCAGGGCATAGCTTACATCGGCGCCGACGACCCTGTCGGTGACATATATCTTATTCTTTTTTGCCATGAAAGCCAGGGCATCCTCAAAGAGCATGTCGAACGTCTCTTCATCGATGGGCAGGTTATTCTGCGATGTCCAGTCAATGTTGTTTTCACTGGCTGGCCGCCGGACCGTCACTGTATCCTTGGGGCTGCGGCCGGTAGATTCCACGGGTGTCCAGGTAGCCAGCGCGCCGCTGTCGGCGATCAGCGCCTCACGGTTATCCACGGCTTCCTGTATCATCTTGCTGCGTGAAGGATTGTTGAAGACATTTGGATGGGCTTCATCAGCCGCTTGTAAACGGTAATTCAGGGGGGATGTGTTGTTCATGATGTACTAATTGGCCTTACCCCCTTCACCTCCTCTCCTCCAGGAGAGGGGGACGGGGGGGGTGAGGTGGTTTGATTATTTTTTCTGTTTTTTTGCCTGTTCGCCCTGTTTTATCACAGCCTGCGCTGCGGCCACACGAGCTATCGGCACGCGGTATGGTGAGCAGCTGACGTAATTCATGCCTACCTTGTTACAGAATTCCACTGAGCTGGGCTCGCCGCCATGTTCCCCGCAGATGCCGATTTTCAGGTTGGGCCTGGTATGTCGTCCCTTGGTGATAGCCATTTCGATAAGCTGTCCGATACCTTCCTGGTCCAGCACCTGGAAGGGGTCGTACCTGAGTATACCCTTTTCGAGGTAGACGGGCAGGAACTTGCCGGCATCGTCGCGCGAGTAGCCGAATCCCATTTGCGTCAGGTCGTTGGTGCCAAAGGAGAAAAACTCCGCCGACCGTGCTATCTGGTCGGCGACGAGGGCTGCACGGGGCACTTCGATCATGGTTCCGACAAGGTAGTCGATGCGGTCTTTTTTTTCCTTGAAAACCATTTCAGCGGTCTGCCTCACAATATCCTCCTGCATTTTCATCTCTTCATAGGTGCCTGTGAGGGGTACCATGATCTCGGGTATGGCTTTGATGCCTTTTTTCTTCAGGTTGAGTGCTGCTTCGATGATGGCACGGGCCTGCATCTCCGAAATTTCAGGGTAGGTGTTGCCGAGGCGGCAGCCACGGTGGCCGAGCATGGGGTTGAATTCAGCCAGCTGTTCCACCTTGGCTTTGATTTCATCCACGCTGACGCCCATTTCTTTCGCCATCTCCTTCTGATTTTTTTCCTCATGTGGGACAAATTCATGCAAAGGCGGGTCGAGGAGGCGGATGGTGACGGGCAGGCCCTGCATAGCTTCGAAGATGCCCTCGAAGTCGGCACGTTGTATGGGCAGCAGCTTGGCAAGGGCTATACGGCGTCCTTTGGAGTCGTTGGCGAGGATCATCTCGCGCATGGCTCTGATGCGGTGGCCTTCGAAGAACATGTGCTCGGTGCGGCACAGGCCGATGCCTTTGGCGCCAAAGCCGCGGGCTACAGTAGCATCATGCGGCGTGTCGGCATTGGTTCGCACATACATACGCGTATGCTTGTCGGCCAGCTTCATCAGCTTGCCAAAGTCACCGCTGAGTTCCGGATCTTTAGTGGCTATCTTGCCTTGGTACACTTCACCTTTGGAGCCATTGAGTGAGATCCAGTCACCTTCTTTAAGTATCAGCCCGTGGGTTGTGAGGGTTTTTTCCTTATAGTCGACTCTGATATTCCCTGCGCCTGACACGCAGCATTTTCCCATGCCTCTGGCGACGACGGCGGCGTGCGATGTCATGCCACCGCGTGCGGTGAGAATGCCTTTGGCAATGTTCATACCCTTCAGGTCTTCGGGTGAGGTTTCCACGCGCACAAGTATCACATCCTTCTTCATGACAGCCCACTTTTCGGCATCTTCGGCATGGAAGACGATCTGTCCGGTGGCAGCGCCGGGTGATGCCGGCAGACCTTTGGCGATGACGTCGGCACGGGCCAGCGCTCCTTTGTCAAATACCGGATGTAGCAGTTCATCCAGCTTGTTGGGCTCGATGCGGAGCAGGGCTGTCTTCTCATCGAGGAGTTTTTCCTTCAGCATGTCCATGGCAATCTTCACCATGGCAGCGCCGGTACGTTTTCCGTTACGGGTCTGCAGCAGCCACAGCTTGCCCTCCTGTATGGTGAACTCCAGGTCCTGCATATCCGTGTAATGCTTTTCAAGCTTGTTTTGTATCCTGAAAAGTTCCTTATACAATTTCGGCATCGTTTCTTCGAGGGAGTGGTAGAGCGTTTTCCTGTCTTTTTCAGAGACACCAGCCAGCTTAGCCCACCGTTTGGAGCCTTCCAGAGTGATCTGTTGCGGTGTGCGTATGCCGGCGACGACATCTTCGCCCTGGGCGTTGATGAGGTATTCTCCGTTGAAGAGGTTTTCGCCTGTGCCGGCATCGCGTGTGAAAGCTACGCCGGTAGCTGAGCTGCTGCCCATGTTGCCGAAGACCATAGCCTGCACATTCACGGCAGTGCCCCAGTCATCGGGTATGTCATTAAGCTGGCGGTACACCTTGGCACGGTCATTCATCCAGCTGCCAAATACAGCCAAGATGGAGCCCCAGAGCTGTTCCCATGGATCATCCGGAAAGTCCTTACCGGTGGTTTTTTTAACGGCTTTCTTGAATTTCACGACAAGTTCCTTCAGGTCGTCAGTTTTCATGTCCGTGTCGAGCCTGACGCCTTTTTTCTCTTTCATGGTGTCGATGATCTCTTCAAACGGATCGACATCTTCTTTTGTGGCCGGCTTGAGGCCGAGGACGACGTCGCCGTACATTTGTACAAAGCGGCGATAGGAGTCCCACACAAACCGTTCATTGCCTGTTTTCTTTGTGAGCCCTTTGACCACCTCGTCATTTAATCCCAGGTTGAGCACGGTGTCCATCATACCGGGCATGGATGCCCTGGCGCCGCTGCGGACGGAAAGGAGCAGGGGATTTTTTGGATCACCAAATTTTGACCCCATGATTTTTTCCACATTCTTCACCGATTCTTCCACCTCTTTGGTGATCATCTTCACCACCTTGTCGTGGCCCCGTGTGTAGTCGGTACACATCTCGGTGGTGATGGTAAAGCCCGGAGGAACGGGCACGCCGATGAGGTTCATCTCGGCAAGGTTGGCACCTTTGCCACCCAGAAGGCCTTTCATCTTTGCATTGCCTTCGGCTTTTTTATCGCCGAAGAAATAGACATTTTTGCGCTTTATTTCTTTTGACATGGTATTGTGATTAAGACTTATTATTTTTTATTGGCCTCACCCCCCGTCCCCCTCTCCTCCAGGAGAGGGGGTGAAGGGGGTAAGGTGGATTGGTTTATATCATTTGATATTAAGAAACACAGATGACACGGAGTACGTGGAATATCATGGAATGGCGTATCAGCATGTTTGGATTATTTTTTGAAAATAAGGTGCAATGTTACGAAAAATTCAGATTGGGAAAGTATTGCGAAAAATTATTCGAGGAGCGGGGAGCAAATGGCGAACGATATATTTCGCTCCTCGCTATTCGCTCTTCTTCGCTCTTCACGTCGGTACCGTTAGGGACGGAATAAAAAATCCCAAATAAATTCCTGATTACAAATGAGAGCGGATCAAAATAAGATTTAACCTCTAAAGGATGAGAATTCAAAATATTGTAACTTTGAATAATGAATCCTGAAACATTAAATAAAACTAAAATACTTCAGTTATTGCTCCTGAATTCTGGTAAAATGAAGGAGTTTGGGGTAAAAAGGATTGGTCTTTTTGGTTCATATGTCCGGAATGAACCAACGCCGGATAGCGATATTGATTTTATTGTTGAATTTAATCCGGGAAAAAAGAATTACAAAAATTTCATTCATTTGGCCTACTTCCTTGAAAGCATTTTAAATAAAGAAGTGGATCTTTTGACACACGGCTCACTGAGCCCATATCTTAAGCCGTATATTTTCAAAGAGATTGAGTATGTCTCCTTCAGCCATTGAGTTTCTCAGACATATTTTAGATGAAGTTAGATATCTTAAAGATGAATCGAAGGATCTGACTTTTGCGGAATTCATTGAAAATCCTACATTAATAAGGGCCTTTACAAGAAGCCTCGAAATTATCGGCGAGGCAGCTAAGAAAGTTCCGGAAGTCTTGAAAAATAAATATCCGGATATCGAATGGAAAAACATTTCTGGAATGCGTGATAAATTGGTGCATGAGTATTTTGGGATTGATTATGATCTGGTATGGGATGTTGTTAAAAATGAACTGGATGAATTGTATTCCCAAATCGAAAGTATTATTAATCGTGAAAAAGAATAAGTTGAGCGAGGAGCGAAGAGCAAGGAGCGAATGGCGAACGAAATATTTCGCTCCTCGCTCTTCGCTCCTCACATCTAGTAGAAAGGGCTGACTTTATGAAAACGATAACTTCGTTTTTAGTTTTAAAGTCAACCCTTTTGGCCCCTATTGATCTGTCTCCCCCTCCACTATTACAAAGAAAAGGTATATTTTACGAATTTAATCTCTCAAAACTTGTTCACATTTGCAATTTATATTATCAATTTTGGTTATCCAGGCATCTTTATATCCTTTCTTCTGCATATCTTTTAATAATGGTTGTGCTTCTGCAATACTTGAAAAGCTACCGGTAAAATATCTGACATAACCGTCATTGCAAGTGCAAATGATCAATTTGGTAATATCTTTAAAGAGCTTATCCTCCCTGACATTTGAGGCTGCTATCTGGATGCTGTAAGTTGTCCCGGAAATATCAGATTTATTGATTTTTGATGTTTCAGGTGATGTGGATTTTTTATTTGGATCTGAAGGTGCCTTGGCGTTCTCTTTCTTGTCAGTACCTGGTTCATTTTGCTCAGACTGAATTTTTTGTTTATTGACATCTTTTATCAAATTGAAAAAATTAAGATTAAAAGAACCAATTGAGAGACTATCGCCGGCAGAAAATTTATCTAAATAGTTGGAAGTAGTTGTATCAGAAACTTTTATAAACCCGGTGATTTTGATTTCTGTACGCCTGTTTGCCTGATGTTGTTCAGCAGTGCATGTTACCCCATTTGTACAACTGTTGACAAGCTGACTTTCGCCATATCCTTTGAATACGATATTCGATGGTTTTACACCTTTTTCAATAATATAGTTTACGGCTGATTCTGCCCTTCGTTCCGATAGTTTTTGATTATAGATATCGCTTCCTCTTGAATCGGTATGGGAACCAAGCTCAACAGTTATTTCAGGATGTTCCCCCAGGAAAGAGGCCGCTTTGTCAAGTTCAATTGCAGCGTCGGGGCGGATATTCCATTTATCATAGTCATAATAGATTTTTTCAATTCTGAATACCTGGTTAAGTTCCAGTTTACTTAATAGCAAATCTCTTTTCGCATGTATCGATGTATCAACTGGATTTTGAGAAATATTCATGTTAAGGGTGTCGGAATTATACTCTTCTTTCATGGCTTTGAGAGTAAGGCTATGGCCCTTATCAACTCGTTGCGAGTAATAGCCTGATGCATTTGTCTTTAGTATTTTTACTATTCCCTTTTCTTTATCCCAAATAAATACTGTAGCATTTGCAATAGGTTTCAAAGTGGCTTCATCTTTGACAAAACCATTGATTGAGTATACATAGACAGGCTTTACCGGGGGTTTTTCCTCTTTAAGCTGGCGTACGATATATATATCATCATTGCCGAGACCACCAGGACGGTTTGAGCTGATGAATGATAAATTTTTATTCAGAATGAGAATGCCGAAATCGTCTTCTGTTGAATTAAAAGGTGCCATCAGGTTCTCAGGTGTTGACCAATAGCCATAGACTTTTACAGATCTGAACAGGTCGAGGCTGCCATAACCCGGGTGTCCGTCGGAGGCGAAGTATAAAGTTGAATCATTATACAAGTATGGAAACATTTCAGCAGCAAACGTATTGATATTGGTACCAAGATTTATCGGTTGCGACCAGCCAACCGTATCCACATAATGACAGGTATAAATATCTGTGCGACCATAGCCACCCGGCATGTCAGAAACAAAATAAATTGTTTTTGAATCACTTGAAAAGACAGGATGTCCAACAGAATATTTGTCATTGTTGAGAAACAATGGTTTTGGGTCAGTCCACTGTTCCTTTTTGTATTCCGAAAAAAATATCTTCAACTTATTTGTATAAAGCTTTGAAGAATCAATATTACCACGTTCTCTAACGGATCTGGTAAAATAGATCATACTAAAATCCTTGTTAAATGAAGCGGGGCCATCATGATATACATTATTAATCTTTTGCGAAAATAACCCTGGGGATTGAAAAGAAATTTTCCTGCTTGTCGTATCCATTTTAGCAAAATACAGGTTCAAATAATAATCGCCTGTCCACCCAAATATCTTCGCATCTTTACCAGGTCTGTCGCTGGCAAAAATAATCCCGTCTTTAAAAATGGCAGGTGAGAAATCTGCAAAAGAAGAATTTAAAGCAGCAGCGTTTTCAATTGAATATTTTGTCTTTGGTGTCCAATTGAAAAGAGAATCAACGAATGAGAAATAATTACTGCTCTTTTGGTCTCCCGGCGACAAGCTATCATATTTCACAAACCATTTTTGGGATTCAAGATATTTACCATTACTTCTCAACGACTGAGCATAATAATAATATGTTGTTGCCGAAACTGAATCGAATGTCACAGCTTTGGCATACCATTTCGAAGCTTCTTTATAATTATTGATACGCCTGTAACTATCTGCAAGCTTTAAAGTCGCTTCCTCAGCATCTTTATTTCCTTTTTCTATCACTGAAAGATATAAAGGAATAGCTTTAGCGTATTCAAACATCTCATAATAGCGATTTGCTTTCTGGATTTGGGCAGAAGAGCCAAATGAAATGGCAAAAGCAAAAAACGCGGTTAGAATACATATTTTCGTTGCATTCATAGAAAAGGGTGTTGTGAATGAATAATATTAATAATAATAGAATTAGAAATATCTGGGTGTCAGTTCTCTTGATTTAAATAATCTGAAATCATAGCTAATCATTATCTCATGCGAACCATTGGTATAGTTTTTCAGCTCACTTAATGTCGCATCATAAGAATACCCAATCCGAAGCCCCTGTGCCAGATGCAATTGTGCCATAAATACTATAGCATTGACCAGATTTCGGTATGAAATACCCACTTCAAAAGTTTTCTTCATCAGGAAACTCACATTAAGGTCAACATTTATCGGAGCATTAGGGGCGTACTTGATGAGTGTTGATGGTTTAAAGACCAGATCCTCACTGATTTCAAGTGCATAGCCACTTGTCAGGTAAAAATGTCTGGTCAGGTTAGCATAAACAATCTCATCAGATGAAACAGGGGAGATTATATTCTCAAATAAGTGTCGCGATGATAGTCCGACATAGAACTTAGAGGTGTAGTAATAAATGCCAAAGTTTGCATCTGGTCTGGGTTTGCTGTTGGGACGGTTCAGGTAAATTGGGTCATTTACATCATGGACTGATGTTTTATCCCAGTCAATATTGAGTTGGGTCAGCCCAACCTGAAGTCCTAAAGATAATTTGGCCTTTCCAATTGTAATCCTGTAAACATAGTTGCCAACAACTCCAAATTCCTGGCTTGGTCCCAATTTATAGCTATAAATATAACCACCGACAGCGATGCTTTCATTTCGAAGTGGCGAATGGACGCTTAATGTCAATGTACGTGGAGCACCGGACATACCCACCCATTGATAGCGGTTATCCACCGTTGCAGTCAATACTTCCCTGCTACCCGAATAACCAGGATTGATGACAATTGGATTGAACATATACTGGCTGTATAGCGGATCATGCTGTGCCAAAGCTTGACAGCCTGAGAACACCAGAACGAAGATCAATAACTTTCTCATATGATTATTTTCTATGTTATTATTTTTTATGTTTTTCAGTCAATAATTAATAATGTATATAGACCCAGCCATTGTAAACCTGATGAATTTTTTCCAGCCTGAGGATATAATAATAGGTACCGGCAGGCAAAAGTCCTCCGCTTTTATTGGTTCCATCCCAACGTACTTCATAATTATTATAATTCCGGAATGATCTGACCTGATCACCCCATTGGTTGAAGATCAACAATTCATTTTCAGGATACATTTCAATTCCTTCAATATAAAAGAAGTCATTGAATCCATCACCATTTGGTGTTATCGTATTAGAAATTATGATTGGTGGTTCTCGACCTTTAGAGTCGATATAGATATATGCATCATCACATAATTGTGGAGCGCCATTGTCGCATACGGTATAGCAAATAGAATCCCATCCTTCATAATCCAGGTCGGGCGTGTAGGTGACTAATAGACCATCATTTATAGTGACGGTACCGTTTGCCGGCTCACCACAAATACTCAGGGTAAGAGAATTGCCGTCAGGGTCTGAAACATGACCATTGAGATCAATTATCTTTGGTATATTAACGAGCGTTGAGTCTTCTATATTTTCAGCCACAGGTGGATGGTTTATTGTGGTTATATTTATATAAACCGTCGCCGTATCGCAGAGACCACTAAAATTACATACCTGGTAATCAAAATCATCATCTCCAGTAAAGTCAATAAAAGGTGTGTAGGTTACCGCTCCGGTGGCATTATTCACAATTACACTTCCATTTAAAGGCTGACGGGCAATAATGATCGTTGACGAATTTAATGAATTCAGGCAATCGAAATCATTAGCTATGATATTAATATCAACAGCTGCTGTGTTTTGCGGAGTGCTTGCATAATCATCATTGGCTAATGGTGGTGATAACACCGATACATTAGTTATGCATGTACTGGTATTGGAGTTAATATCTGTAACAGTCCAAATAACATTTGTCGTACCGACAGGATAAGTGCCAGATGCATTGGAGGTGCCAGTATAACTGTTAATATAAGTGGGAATTCCACAGTTGTCATCTACTTCAGGTTCATCAACAATGATATCTGCTTCACATATTCCTTTTTCAGTGATGAAAAGGATATTTTCAGGACAGATAATTGATGGTGCAGTCGCATCGGTCACGGTCACAGTCATTTCACATGTATTACTGTTCCCATATATATCAATGACAGTCCAAATGATAGTAGTTATACCAACATTAAACTGTGCAGGAGCATTGTTTGTGACAGAGGCAACCTGGCAGTTATCATTTACAACGGGAGCTCCTAATTCAATGTCTGTTGCGAAACATTGACCAGGATCTGTTGTGACAGTAACATTAGCAGGGCAAGTGATTGATGGAATTTGATTATCAGTGACTGTAATGGTCTGCTGACAAGTTGCTGTATTCCCTGCATTGTCGGTGACAGTCCAAATGACAGTCGTTACACCGACCATAAACTGGTCAGGAGCATCGTTGGTTACTGAGGCTACAACACAGTTATCGGAGGTGACAGGAGAGCCAAGGTTTACTGTGGCAAAGCAAACATCAGCATCCGTAATGGTACTGATATTAGCAGGACAGGTAATAGATGGAATTTCCCCGTCAACTACTATTACTGACTGTGTACATTGGGCAGTGTTGCCATTATAATCGGTGACAGTCCAGGTTACAACAGTTGTCCCAACAGAGAAAGTAGCAGGAGCATTATTGTTGACAGATGCCACACCGCAATTATCCGAAGTTACCGCGCTGCCAAGGCTCACGCCAGTGGCATAACATTGACCTAAGTCGGCATTGACCATGACATTGGCCGGACAGCTGATTGACGGATTCTGATTATCGGTAACAATAACCAGTTGTTGGCAAGTAGCTGTATTTCCCGCATTGTCGGTGACCGTCC